>NZ_JARESV010000029.1:0-105934 GCF_046026985.1 Paraburkholderia sp. RL18-101-BIB-B | reverse complement strand
GGTATTTTTGTATAAGAGACAGTTAAACCGGTCCTTAAAACGCCACGGGCGCGGCCGCTAATTTCGCTGGCCGCGCCCCGGATGCTACGAACGCTGCTTAGTCGAGCGGCGCCGAACGCAGATCGGACACTTGCTGCGGTGACACGGCCGTACCGTGGTTGCCCCACGACATACGGATGTACGTCACAACCGCCGCGACTTCCTGATTCGACAGCGCTTGCGCGAACGGCGGCATGCCGTACGGATGCGGGTTGCCATCCGTGCTCGGCGGGTAGCCGCCGTTCAGCACCATACGGATCGGGTTGACCGCCGACGGCATCTGAATCGACTGGTTGTTCGCGAGCGGTGGGAAGGACGGCGGCATGCCGAGGCCATTTTCCGCGTGACACTTCGCACAGTTGTCAGCGTAGATCTTCTGACCTTGCTTCAACAGTTCGCCGCCGAACTTTTCCGACGTTTCGAGCTGCAGCGGTTCAGGCGCTTCGCTCTTCTGCGGAATCGTCTTCAGGTACGTGGCCATCGCGTTGATGTCCGCGTCCGACATGTACTGCAGGCTGTTGTGGACCACTTCAGCCATCGGACCGAACACCGCGCCGCGGTTCGACACGCCGGTCTTCAGCAGATCGGCGATGTCTTTGGTTTCCCAGTCGCCGAGGCCGGCTTCCTTGTTCGACGTGAGCGACGGTGCGTACCAGTTCTGCAGCGGGATCAGGCCGCCGGCAAACGCCGCCGAGCTCACCGGGCCGCCCATGGCGTTGATCGACGTGTGGCACATGCCGCAGTGGCCGAGGCCTTCGATCAGGTACGCGCCACGGTTCCATTCGACCGACTTGGTCGGATCCGGCTTGTACTCGCCTTCACGGAAGAACAGCGTGCGCCAGCCGATCAGCATGTTGCGCTGATTGAACGGGAATTTCAGTTCATGCGGACGGCTCGCCACGTTGACCGGCGTGACCGAACGCAGGTACGCGTAGATCGCGTCCGAGTCGGCGCGCGTGACCTTCGTGTAGCTGGTGAACGGGAAGCCCGGATACAGCAGGCTGCCGTCTTTCGAGCGGCCGGTGTGCATGGCGCGGTAGAAGTCGTCCTGCGTCCACTTGCCGATACCGTACTGGTCGTCAGGCGTGATGTTCGGCGTGAACATCGTGCCGAACGGTGTGGCCATGGGCAGACCGCCGGCGAACTGCTTGCCGCCGCGCACCGTGTGGCAGGCGATACAGTCGCCGGCGCGGGCGAGATACTCGCCCTTCTTGATCAGCGCGGCCTGGTCGGCGGGCGTTGCCGCCATGGCCGTGCCGTTATGCAGATGGTCGCCGCCCGACCACAGGACGGGAACGAGTGCGGCGGCCGCAACGACGACGACTGCCGAGAGGGCGAACAAAGACTTGCGTTTCATTTGAGTGTCTCTCCCGGTGCCTTATTGCGGTTCGCTGCCGCAGGCAAGCGGAGTCTTCATCGAGCGGGCCGGAGCCGGCACGGGGTTTTGCGGAGCCTGTTGCGTGGAAAGCCATGAAGCGACGGCGTTCACGTCATCGTCGGTCAGGCGCGTGGCGATGGTGTGCATGCAATCAGGCGCGATGGCATGACGCGAGCCCGAGCGCCATGCGCCGAGCTGGGCGCTGATGTAGTCGGAGTGCAGACCGACCAGACCCGGGATAGCGGGTTCCATACCGGTCAAACTCTTGCCGTGGCAAGCCGCGCAAGCCGGAATCTGCTTCGAGGCGTCGCCGTTCAGCACGATCTGCTGGCCGCGCGCGAGCGTGCTCGACGACACCGTCGGCTTGGCCGGCGGCGGATACGGAGGACGCTGTTGCGAGAAGTACGTGGCGATCTGATGAAGGTAGTCGTCGGAGAGGTACGTGACGAGGTAGTTCATGGGCGGATATTTGCGGCGCCCTTCGCGGAAATTCTGCAGCTGGTTGTAGAGATAGTCGGCCGGCTTGCCCGCCAGGCGCGGGAAGTAGTCGTTGTCGGTACCTTGGCCATGCGAGCCGTGGCAGGCCGTGCAGCCTTGCACGCGCGCTTCCATCGTATCGGGGGCCTTCGGTTGAGTCTGCGCTTTCGCAGCGCTATAAACGCCCGCGGAGCCGATCAGCAGAAGGGCGAGCAACGGGCGGAAAATGCGTCTTGAAGACACGCGTAACTCCATCAAAATCGGGGACCTGACCGAACTTCGAGCGGCTCGGTGTGAAGGGCAGCCGGCGCTGCGGCGACGCAGCATTCTATCATCGAAGGGTGATGGTGACTATTTGGCACATTAGAGAAGGTTCCGGCTGTCACAGCCATGCGACAGTTTGACGCGGACAACAGCTTCGAGCGACTCGCCTGTTATCCCGAATTTGTCTGCGCGATCAACGGCGCAAGCCTCGGGCCCGGCCGATCTATCCATAAACCAGGTTGAACCGACGCCCGCGCGAACCATCGAAGCGTACACTTCCGGGCGCGCCGGGCTTTGTCCGGTCTCGTTGTGCCCGGTCCGACGCCCACCGTTTTCCTGATCATCCGCTATCGGCCCTACATGAAGCTACTTAATTTTTCCCGTCCGGCGTTGCGAGCCTCGATGCTCGGCGCCGCGGCGCTGCTTGCGACGTCCACGGTTTTCGCCCATGCGCATCTGACCTCGAGCGAGCCGGCGGCCAACGCCGAAGTCAGCGCGCCCACCGAAGTGACGATCCACTTCACCGAGCCGCTCGAGCCGGCTTTCAGCAGGATCGCGCTTGCCGACACGAGCGGCAAGGCGGCCGCGCCGGCCGAGTCGCAGGTCGATAAGGATGACGCCAAGGTCATGCATCTGCCGCTGCCGTCGTTGAATGCCGGCCGCTATGCGGTGCACTGGATCGCAGTAGCCACGGACGGCCACCGTACCCAAGGCGACTTTGCGTTTATCGTCAAATGAGCATCGACGGACTCTGGATCGGGCAGGTCGCCATGGCCGCGCTCATGAACGTCGCGTTTGCGTTTGCCGTCGGTTCGGCGTTGCTCGGCGCGTGGCTCGCGAAGGACGCCCAGCAGAAGATCTCGCCCGCGCGCCCCGCGTGGTTGCGCGCGCAACGCTCGATGCTGACGGCCACCGTCGTGCTGGTACTCGCGGATCTCGGCTGGCTGCTGTATCAGGCGGCGTCGATGAGCGGTGTCGCGTTGCCGGCCGCCATCGGCGTAGTGCCGACCGTGCTGACGCAAACCCATGTCGGTTACGGCTGGAGCCTTGCGTTTGCCGGCGCGCTGGTGCTGCTCGGCACGGCGATGGCCAGTCATACGGGCATGCTGCGCAACGCGCTGCTGTGGCTCGCGGTGATCGCGATCGCCGCGGGCAAGGCGTCGCTGGGTCACGCCGCCGATGCCGGGCCGGCCTCCGCCGCGATCGCCATGCAAACGCTGCATGTGCTCGTCACCAGCGTGTGGGGCGGGCTGGCAATGGCGGCGGGGCTCGCGGTCCTGCCGGCGCTCGGCACTTCGACCGCGCGCGGCATGTTGATCCGCACGGCGACTCAGGTCTCGAACGTGTCGGTGGTGGCGGTTGCGCTCGTGCTGCTCTCCGGCATCTTCAACGCGGTGCGGGGTTCGGGCGGCTCGTTCGAGGCGATCGAACTCAGCACGTGGGGTCATGTGCTGACGCTCAAGCTTGCGCTGGTCGCGCTCGCGCTCGTGCTCGGCGGACTCAACCGCTTTCTGGCGCTGCCGCGCCTGCGCCGCACGGCCTCGACGATGGATGCTCACACCTTCGTCAACGTGCTGTATCTCGAAGCGCTGGCGATGATCGGCGTGTTCGTCGCGGCGGCCGCGTTGTCGCATAGCGTACCGGCGTTCGCGGCGCTCGGTTGATGCCGTGGCGCGAGGTCATGCGCAAGGCGAGCAGCGCGATCGACGGCGACTGAACCGCAACCGCGTCCGCATGAGTTCAGCTCTGCAACGTGCCGCAACCGCCACGTCAACCACATAAAAAAGCGCCGCACAGCAAAAGCGTGCGGCGCAATACACACGGTCGCCTGGCGGTGGCCAGCAATCCGTTACTACTCTTTTCAGGCGGCGAGTGCGTGGCTCGCCCGCTCTAATGTCTCCTCCGGAAACATCTCCTGCTGCAACTCGCCGGCTTCGCTGAACCACTGGCAGATCAGCCAGTTGCCCGGCGCGAATAGCACCGGCCCGCTCCAGGTGACGGTCATCGGGCGGCCGCCTGACTTGAGTTTCAGGACGTCGCCCGCGCGAAACGCGGGTTGCGCCCGCCTCATGAGCCGCTCGGCCAGCCGCATGTGAGCCTCCGCTTATTCGAGGCCGAGCCGGTGTCCGAGGATCGGCGCACAAAAGAGCGCGATGGCGCAGCCGGCAGCTTTGCCTTCGAGTTCGGCGCCCGCGGCGCGCGCGCCGTACATATGCGTGAGGAGATCGAACAGTTGCGGCAGGCAGTACACCACCGCGGCGCCGATGAGGCATTTCTCGACGACCGAGATGCGCCAGCCGCGTTCGAATGCGAGCGCCGCGCCGAGGATGCGCAGCACGCCGAACACCACCAACGCACCAACGGCGGCTTGTTCGCGGAGCAGATAGTCTGGAAGGAATTCGCCCATATTTTCCCCGATGCATTTGTCGTTTGAATGCATTTCAGCAAGGAGCGGGCCATGAGTCTGTCTGATGCCGAACAAACGGCTTGAAAGCCTTTCTGGAGGAGGCTTTGCGAGGAATGCCACGAAGCAGGGAAAAGCCCGGAAAACGCCTGGTTCAGTCCTTTGGTCCGGGATGTTGCGTTACTGCGACGGCCCGCGCGCCACGTCACCGTGACGCGCGGGCCGCACCGCGAAGCGCGGGATAACGCCGCTTTAACGAATCCGTTCGATCTTGCCCACGAGGAACAGATACGACAGTGCGCCGACCACGCCGACGCAGCTCATGAACACCAGCGCGGGCCGGAAATCGTTGTTCCTGACGATCAAGCCGATCACCACCGGTACGCAGATCGACGACAGATTGCCCATCAGGTTGAACATGCCGCCGGTGAGGCCGAGCAGTTCCTTCTTCGCCATCGACGACACCAGCACCCATGTGATCGACGAAAAACCGCTGCCGAAGAACGCGATCGCCATGAAGAGGATCACCATCGCGGGCGACTCGACATAGTTTGCGCCGACGATCGCCGTGGACAGCAGCAGGCCCGTCACGATCGGCACCTTGCGCGCGAGCGTGGCCGACACGCCGCGCCGGATCATCCAGTCCGACAACAGGCCCGAACCCAGAATGCCCACAAAGGCAGCGAGAAACGGCACGGCCGTCATGAAGCCGGCTTTCAGAAAGTCCATGTGCCGGTACTTGACAAGGTAGGTGGGAAACCAGGTGAGGAAGAACCACAGCGTCGAGGTCACCGCGATCTGCCCGATATAGACGCCCCACAGCTTGCGATTGCCGAGCACCGCGCGCCAGTCGGCGGCGCTGTAGCGCGCGCGGGGACGACGTGTGTCGCCGAGTTCGACGAGTCCGCCGCCTGCACGGATCGTTTCGAGTTCGGCTTCGTTGACGTCCTTAGCCTCGGACGGTTCACGGTACAGCGCGTACCAAACCAGCGCCCACGCCACGCCGATCGCTCCGGTCAGAAAGAACACGCCTTGCCAACCGAAATGCTGTTGCGTGAGAACCAGCGCCGGCGTCAGAAACGCGAGCCCGACATACTGGCCGGACATATAGCTGGCAATCGCGCGAGCCCGTTCGCTATCCGGAAACCAGGTCGTGACGATACGGTTCAGCGTGGGATAGGCGGGCGCCTCCAGCGCCCCGAGCAGCACGCGCAGCGAAAGCAGCATCACGAACGCGCTGGCGAATCCTTGCAGAATGGTCGCCAGCGACCACAGTCCGATGATCAGCGCCAGCAGAAGCCGCGGCCGCGTGCGATCGACCAGCATGCCGCCGGGAATTTGCAGCAGTGCGTATGACCAGCCGAACGCGGAAAACACCAGTCCCATTTGGGTCGAATCGAGTTGCAGGTCCTGCGCGATCGCGGTGGCGGCGATCGACAGATTGCTGCGGTCCAGATACGTGATGACGACGGTGATGAACAGCATCGCAAGGAGGCGGTGGCGCTTGGCCGTCGCTTGCGTCTGGATGTGGGTTGTCTCCACTGAGGTTGTCCTCTTGCTGGTTTTTCTGCCGGCGCCACGGGCCGCGGAACACGCAAACATGAACGTCGACGCAAAAACAAAAACGCCGCCCATGGGCGGCGTTCCTTCACGCAATTACCATTCTGCGACGCTGCCGTCCTCGTGGCGCCACACCGGATTGCGCCAGCGATGGCCGACCTTCGCCATCTCCCGCACCTTCTCTTCATTGACCTCGATGCCGAGGCCCGGACCCTGCGGAATCGACACGAAGCCGTCTTCGTATTTGAAGACTTCCGGATTCCTGATGTAGTCGAGCAGGTCGTTGCCCTGGTTGTAGTGGATGCCGAGGCTCTGTTCCTGGATGAACGCGTTGTAGCTCACCGCGTCGATCTGCAGGCAGGTAGCCAGCGCGATCGGGCCGAGCGGGCAATGCAGCGCGAGCGCGACGTCGTAGGCTTCCGCCATCGACGCGATCTTGCGGCACTCGGTAATGCCGCCCGCGTGCGAC
Source organism: Paraburkholderia sp. RL18-101-BIB-B (assembly GCF_046026985.1). NCBI lineage: Bacteria > Pseudomonadati > Pseudomonadota > Betaproteobacteria > Burkholderiales > Burkholderiaceae > Paraburkholderia > Paraburkholderia sp. RL18-101-BIB-B. The sequence continues at coordinate 99,343 of NZ_JARESV010000029.1, read as the reverse complement.
GCGTCCGGCTGAATGATGTCGACGTAACCACCCGACAGAATGTGCTTGAAGTCCCAGCGCGAATACAGACGCTCGCCCAGCGCGATCGGCGTGTTGGTCTGGTTGACGATGTCGCGCAGCGCTTCGGCGTTCTCCGACAGCACTGGCTCTTCGATGAAGAGCAGCTTGTACGGGTCGAGTTCTTTCGCCAGCACCTTGGCCATCGGCTTGTGCACGCGGCCGTGGAAGTCCACGCCAATGCCGATGTTCGGTCCGACCGCCTCGCGCACGGCCGCGACGTTGTTGATAACGCCTTGCACTTTGTCGAAGGTGTCGATGATCTGCAGTTCTTCCGAGCCGTTCATCTTCACGGCCTTGAAGCCGCGCTCGACCACGGCGCGCGCGTTGTTGGCCACGTCACTCGGACGGTCGCCGCCGATCCACGAATACACCTTGATCTTGTCGCGCACCTGGCCGCCGAGCAGCGCATGAACCGGCACGCCATGATGCTTGCCCTTGATGTCCCACAGCGCCTGGTCAACACCGGCGATCGCGCTCATGGTGATCGGGCCGCCGCGATAGAAGCCCGACCGATACATGACTTGCCAATGGTCTTCGATCAGAAGCGGGTCTTTGCCGATCAGATAGTCGGACAGCTCCTCCACCGCGGCCGCCACCGTGTGCGCACGGCCTTCGACCACCGGCTCGCCCCAGCCGACGATGCCTTCGTCGGTTTCGATTTTCAGGAAGCACCAGCGCGGCGGAACGATGAAGGTTTCGAGCTTCGTGATTTTCATGGTGTACGTCTCCTTTGTCGGCCGGAGTTAGCGCTTTAGCGCTTACTCCGGCCCCATGCAAAGCATCGGCCTTGGGCGTCTGCGAAATATTCCGGGGATTCACATGCTACAACAAAGCGCGTTTAAGTACTATTAATAGTACTATTGGCCATATAGTGGCAAGACCGGCGTCTCGGCATGGCGTTGTCGAAGCAGTGATCTCAAGGTTGAGATACCGGATAATCGCGCTCGTTCCGGCCTCGGTTCCAATATCGATAGCGCCGCAAGGCCGCTAGGAGAAAGCTATTCAGCACGATCTGCATGGGCGTGTCGCCCATCTGCTGGCGACCGCGATTCTGCGCGGCGACTATGCGCCCGATTCCATCCTGCCGCGCGAAGCGGAGTTGATGGAGACGTTCGGCGTGAGCCGCACGGTGTTGCGCGAGGCTTTGCGTACGCTGACTTCGAAAGGCTTGATCGAATCGCGTCCGCGCGTGGGCACGCGCGTGCGTCCGAAACGCGCGTGGAATCTGCTCGATGTCGACGTGCTCGACTGGTACTCGCGGGTCGCCGAGCCAATGACGTTCGCGCTCAAGCTGCAGGAAATGCGCGAGATGATCGAGCCGTACGCCGCGAGTCTGGCGGCTGCCTCGCACACGGACGAGACCTTCTACGCACTCGCCGCGGCCCATGCGGCGATGGTGGCGGCGCGCAATGTCGACGAATGGGTGCGTGCCGATCTGCAGTTTCATTTGAGCGTGCTGACCGCGTGCAGCAATGAATTGCTGATTCCGCTCGGCACGCTGATCGAGCGCACGCTCGAAGCGCAACTGCGTTTGAACGCGAAACGCGCGGACGTGTTCAATGCGTCGCTGGCCGAGCATACGGCGGTGTTCGAAGCGATTCGCGATCGCGACGCGGCTGCGGCGCGTGCGGCGATGGCGGGGCTGTTGGGTGTGACGCGCGGGCGGATCGAGGCTTAGGCGTGGGCGTCGCGGCGGCGCTCGGCGACGATCCGGTTCAGCGCCGCGTCGGCCGCCGCGCTTCAATCCATCGCGGCGTGCGCCACCGATGTATCCGCCGCCTTGTGTGCAGGGCGGATCAACAGCAGTAGCGGAATAACCAGCAGCGTCGCCATGAACATCAGCTTGAAGTCGTTCAGATAGGCGATCATCGACGCCTGCTGAGTGATCGACACATTCAATGCGGCCATGTCGTAGTTCGATCCGCTATTGAGCATCGGCTGGATAGCGGGATTGAAGGGCGTGATATTCGCCGCGAGGTCCGCATGCGAGACTTGCGTGTTGCGCGTCATCAGCGTCTGCACGATCGAAATCCCGATACTGCTGCCGATATTGCGCATCAGGCTGTATGTCGCGGTGCCGTCCGCGCGCAGTTCCGGCGTGAGCGTCGAGAAGGTCAGCGCGCTCAGCGGCACGAACACGAGACCGAGTCCGAAGCCCTGAATCACCCCAGGCCAGACGATGTCCGATGCCGACAGCACGATCGTGTAATGCATCATCTGCCACAGCGCGAACGCCGAGATCAGGAAGCCCGCGAGCAGCAGGAGCCGCGCGTCGATCCGCCTCAGCAGGCGCCCGGCGATCAGCATCGCGACCATCGTGCCCGCGCCGCTCGGCGCGGTGACGAGGCCGGTGGTCGCGACCGGATAATTCATCAGGTTTTGCAGCATGGGCGGAAGCAACGCGCGCGTCGCATACATCACCGCGCCGATCACGAAGATGAAAAACGTCCCCGTGGCGAAGTTCGGGTCCTTCAGCAACTCGTATTTGAAGAACGATTTCTTGCCGACGGTGGCCGTGTGCACGAGGAAAAACGCGAAGCTGATGGCCGCAAGCAGCGCCTCGATGACGATTTCGTTCGAGCCGAACCAGTCGAGTTGCTCGCCGCGATCGAGCATGGCCTGCAATGCGCCGATGGCGAGACCAAGCGTGGCGAAGCCGAACGCGTCGAACTTCGCGTCATGTTTCGGCTCGCGCGAAGGCAGGAAGGTCGCCACGCCGAACAGCGCGAACGCGCCGATCGGCACGTTGATGAAAAACACCCAGCGCCAGTTGTAGCTGTCGGTGAGCCAGCCGCCGAGCGTCGGCCCGAGAATCGGCCCGACCATCACGCCCATGCCCCATACCGCCATGGCCTGGCCCTGCTTCTCGCGCGGGTTGATGTCGAGCAGGATGGATTGCGACAGCGGCACCAGCGACGCGCCGAAAATCCCTTGCAGCAAACGCGACGCGACGATTTGCGTGAGCGTCTCCGACAAACCGCACAGCGCCGACGACACCGTGAAGCCACCGATCGCGAAGATCAGCAGGCGCTTGACGCTCAGCCGGTCGGACAGCCAGCCGGTGAGCGGCGTGGCGATCGCGGCGGCGACGATGTACGAGGTCAGCACCCACGTGATCTCATCCTGCGACGCGGACAGCGTGCCCTGCATATGCGGCAGGGCCACGTTGGCGATCGTGCTGTCGAGCGTCTGGATCAACGTCGCCAGCATGATCGAGATGGTGATCATCGGGCGGTTGAGCGGCGCGGCGGCGCTGGCCGCCGGGTTGTCGGAAGACATGAATGAGCGGGGTCGTCGATATAGTAAGCATGCTTAGTATATCGGTTGCGCGCGTGTCTGCCATCGGGAATTATGCGGAGCGTGAATTGCGCCCGTTTCAACCCTGAAAAACGAAAGCCTTTCGTATAATCCGCGCATGAAAACCCAACTCGATGAGCGCTTCGGCTTTCTGATTTCCGACGTCGGCCGCCTGACGGGCAAGCGTTTCGACGACCTCGCGAAGTCTTCAGTCGATCTGACGCGCGCGCAGTGCCGCGTGCTGGCCTACCTCGCGCATTACGGCGACACCAATCAGGCGCGGCTCGCGGACCTGCTCGAAGTCGCGCCGATTTCGGCGGGTCGTCTGCTCGACCGGATGGAAGAGGGCGGCTGGATCGAGCGGACTGCCAATCCGCAGGACCGCCGCGAACGCCAGGTGCACATGACGCCGAAGGCCGAGCGCACGCTCGGCAAGGCGCGCAAAGTCGGCGACGAAGTCGCGCTCGAAGCGCTGAACGGCTTTACTGAAGAGGAAGAGAAGCAGTTGATCGCGTTGTTGCAACGCGTACGGGGCAATCTGAGCCGGCTGGTGGATCGGTGATAGCCGGCGCGCGATTGGGTTAAGTGGGGCGTTGACGGCGCGCTTCCGCACGCCGCGTGGCGACTACTTCGACTCGGGCGTCCCCGACGCTCCCGACGGCGGCACCAACTCGAAACATGCAGGCGGCGCGACGGATGTTCTCGTTTTCGCGTCGGGCTGCTGCGGGTCGATACATTTGAAGGCGCTCTGATCGCGCTGGACGAAAATCGTGTCGGCCGGGCCCGCGCTGCCATGGGCGCCATTCACGACGGCGACGATTTTGTAGCCGTCCTGCAAGAGCGTGGACAGCGTGGTCGCGCTCGCGCGCCACTGGCTGTCGGGCGGTGTCTGGGCCTGAGCGGCGAGTGCGGCGGTGCCGCTGAGAAACGCGATGGAAGCGGTGGCCACGGCAAGCGTGGCGGTGCGGAACGTCATCAAGAAACCTCCTTGAAGTTGCTGTAGTTGCAGTTCGGAAAGCCAAAACAAAAAAGCCGCTGAACCTTGCGGATCAGCGGCTTTTTCTTGCAACTGGTGGCGAATCAGGGACTCGAACCCCGGACCTGCGGATTATGATTCCGTCGCTCTAACCAACTGAGCTAATTCGCCGAAAGAAGCGAGATTATGCGGATGGCGCCGGAGGCTGTCAACCCCCGGCGCACAACTTTTTCAAGAAGCTGTTCCGGTCATCAGACGTTTCAGTCCTTCGCGTAGATGTCCGAGTCCTTGGTTTCCCGGACGAACAGCATGCCGATCACGAAGGTAATGAGCGCGATCACGATCGGATACCACAGTCCCGAAAAGATATTGCCCTTCGCCGCCACGATCGCGAACGCGGTGGCCGGCAGGAACCCGCCGAACCAGCCATTGCCGATGTGATACGGCAGCGACATCGAGGTGTAGCGGATGCGCGTCGGGAACATCTCCACCAGCATCGCCGCGATCGGTCCGTAGACCATCGTCACGTAGATCATCATGATCGTCAGGATCACCACGGTCATTGGCCAGTTGATCTGCGAGGGATCGGCCTTCGGCGAATAGCCCGCGGTCTTCAGCGTCGTCGCGAGGGTCTTGTCGAACGCTTTGCCTTGATCCTTGGCGTCGGCGGCCTTGCCGTCATACGTGTTGATCACCGTATCGCCGACCTTGATCTCCGCCAGCGTGCCCGCCGGCGCGGCGACGTTCTCGTAGTTCAAGCCGGCCTTCGAGAGCGCGCTCTTGGCGATGTCGCAGGAACTCGTGAACTTCGAGGTGCCGACCGGGTTGAACTGGAACGAGCACTCGTCCGGGTTCGCGATCACGACGATCGGTGCCTTCGCGGTCGCGGTTTCCAGCGCCGGGTTGGTGTAGTGCGCCAGCGCCTTGAACAGCGGGAAGTACGTGCACGCGGCGATCAGCAGGCCGGCCATGATGATCGGCTTGCGGCCGATACGATCCGACAGCGAGCCGAAGAACAGGAAGAACGGCGTGCCGATCAGGAGCGCGATCGCGATCATGATATTGGCGCTGCTGCCGTCCACCTTCAGCGTCTGCGTCAGGAAGAACAGCGTGTAGAACTGGCCCGTGTACCAGACCACGGCCTGGCCGGCGGTGAGGCCGATCAGCGCGAGAATCACGATCTTCAGGTTCTTCCACTGGCCGAAGGCTTCGGTCAGCGGCGCCTTGGAGGTCTTGCCTTCGGCCTTGATGCGCTCGAACACCGGCGATTCATGCAGTTGCAGACGAATCCACACCGACACGCCCAGCAGGATGATCGAGGCGATGAACGGAATGCGCCAGCCCCAGGCGCCGAACGCGTCTTCACCCATTGCCGTACGCACGCCGAGAATCACCAGCAGCGACAGGAACAGGCCGAGCGTGGCGGTCGTCTGAATCCAGGCCGTGTAGAAGCCGCGGCGTCCGGGCGGCGCATGTTCGGCCACGTAGGTGGCGGCGCCGCCGTACTCGCCGCCGAGCGCGAGGCCTTGCAGCATGCGCATCGCGATGAAGATCACCGGCGAAGCAAAGCCGATCGCCGCGTAGCCCGGCAGAAAACCGACGAGGAACGTCGACAGGCCCATGATCACGATCGTCACGAGGAACGTGTACTTGCGCCCGACCATATCGCCGAGGCGCCCGAACACGATCGCGCCGAACGGCCGGACCGCGAAGCCGGCTGCGAAGCTGAGCAGCGTGAAGATGAACGCGGCTGTCGGATTGACGCCGGAGAAGAAGCTCTTACTAATGAAGGCCGCCAGCGAGCCGGCCAGATAGAAGTCGTACCACTCGAAAACCGTACCCAGCGACGATGCGAAGATCACCCGCTTCTCTTCGCGCGTCATCGGCACGTGCGAGATTTGCCCGCCAACGGTAGCCATATGTCGTCTCCAATATTGATATGCACGCGGTTCGCCGGTAACGGCGTTCCCGTGGAACCGATTATTGGAGTGGAAACTTACGGCGTACTGACGTGGCGGGGTGAAATTGCAGCCTGGCGTGTGTTGTGGGTTTTTGTCCAACACGCGGCGATCTGGCGTCAAGCCCGGCTAATTTGCTCTCAAGTTATCTCAATATCGAAATGGCAAATTTGCGTGTTCAAGTTGCGTTAGGGTAAGTCCCGGCCCGTTCGTGCACATGCAAGCTGACGCGTACGAGCGTGCCGGCAAGCCGCGGCGAGGTTTGGTAGACGTTGTCGTCGATCGTCAGCTCGCCGCCGTGCATGGTCGCGATCTCGCGGACGATCGCGAGTCCGAGGCCGCTGCCGTCGCCTTCACGGCCGAGAATCCGGTAGAAGCGCTCGATCACCCGCGAACGCTCGGCGACTGGAATGCCGAGCCCGGTATCCTCGACTTCCAGATAAACGAGCCGCGCCGGCGCGTCATGCCTGACCCTGACGGTGATGCGCCCGCCCGGCGGCGTATAGCGGATGGCGTTGTCGATCAGATTCGACAGCATTTCGCGCAACATGACCGGATTGCCGTCCACTTCGACGGGTTCTTCGGGCGCTTCGTAGCCCAGATCCATCTGCTTGGCGAGCGCGGCCTGAACCCAGTCGCGTACGGCGTGGCGCGCGACTTCCGTCACCTCGACCGGCGTGAAAATCTGCCCCGACATGCGATTCTCAGCGCGCGCCAGCGCCAGCAGTTGCGTGACGAGCCGCGCGGCCTGCTCCGAGCTGGTGGCGATCTGCTCCAGCGAGCGATGCACTTCCGCGGAGGCGTCCTGGCGCAGCGCCAGTTCGGCCTGGGTGCGCAGGCCGGCCAGCGGCGTTTTCATCTGATGCGCGGCATCGGCGATAAAACGCTTTTGCAGCTCCATGTTCTGTTCGAGGCGCGTCAGCAGATCGTTGAACGAGGTGACGAGCGGCTCGATTTCCGGCGGCGCGCGGCGTGCCTCGAGCGGCGACAGGTCGTCCGGGCGGCGCGCGCGGATATGCGCCTGCAGCGCGTGCAGTGGCGCGAGGCCGCGCGAGAGCCCGAACCACACCAGCAGGATCGCGAGCGGCAGGATCACGAACTGCGGCAGGATCACGCCTTTGATGATGTCGTTGGCGAGCTGGCTGCGCTTGTCGAGCGTTTCGGCGACCTGCACCAGCACAGGCTGCGCGCCGGGCGTCTGCGGAAACTCGACGGTCGTATAGGCGACGCGGATATCGTTGCCGCGCAGCACGTCGTCACGAAATTCGACGAGCCCCGGCTGCGGCCGGTCTTCCTCATGCGGCAGCGGCATGTCGCGCTCGCCGCCCACCAGTTCGCCGCGCGTGCCGAGCACCTGATAGAACACGCTGTCCACATTGTCCGCGCGCAGAAAGTCGCGCGTGGAGTCGGGCAGCGTCAGTTCCGCCACGCCATTGACCGGATGAATCTGGCGCGCGAGCACGTACGCGTCGGTTTCCAGCGCGCGGTCGAACGGGCCGTTTGCAATCGACTTGGCGACCAGATACGTGACAGCGAGGCTCATCGGCCAAAGCAGCAGCAGCGGCGCCAGCATCCAGTCGAGGATCTCGCCGAATAGCGAGCGCGGGCGCGCCTCGGCGGCAGCTTCGGTTTCGTCGGGCGGGGCGAACGGATTGGCGTAGCGCTCGTCGCGCGCCTCGTCGAGGTCCGCCGCGTGCGCCGTAGCGCGGTCTGCGCGCGCGGACATGGGCGTCCTCTATTTGTAGTGATGGCTCGCCGGCATCGCGCCGGACGGCGGCGAGGAGGGCGGCTCGGGCTCGGCGGGCGGGGGCGTCGTCATGGCGTTCGCGCTCGTGCTCGCCGGCGACGCCGCTTTCTCGAGGCAGTAGCCAAGACCGCGCACGGTGATGATGCGCACGCCGCTCGGTTCGATTTTCTTGCGCAGGCGGTGCACGTAGACCTCGATTGCGTTGTTGCTGACTTCTTCACCCCATTCGCACAGGTGGTCGACGAGTTGTTCCTTGGAGACAAGGCGGCCGATCCGTTGCAGCAGCACTTCGAGCAAACCCAGTTCGCGCGCCGACAGATCGATCACCTGCTCGTTGACATAGGCGATCCGGCCGACCTGGTCGAACGACAGCGAACCATGCCGTACGACCGTCGGGCCGCCGCCCGCGCCGCGCCGCGTCAGGGCGCGCACGCGTGCTTCGAGTTCGTTCAGCGCGAAGGGCTTGGCCATGTAATCGTCGGCGCCGAGATCGAGACCCTTGACACGTTCGTCGACGCTGTCTGCGGCGGTCAGGATCAGCACCGGCAGGTTGGAATTGCGCGCGCGCAGGCGGCGCAGCACCTCGAGGCCGGACATGCGCGGCAGGCCCAGATCGAGAATCAGCAGGTCGAAAGTTTGCATCGACAGCGCGGTGTCAGCCTCGACGCCGGTCTTCACATGATCGACGGCATAGGCCGATTGGCGGAGTGATCGAACCAGACCGTCCGCGAGTATGCTGTCGTCTTCGGCAATCAGAATTCGCATGGTGCGCAAGCCTGGCCTTGCCGGCGCCGCGGGGTGTCCCCCGGCGCACAGCGGTCTCCGAAAATTATTGTGGGTAGTTGGGCAGCGCGACAGTAAAAATGCGCGTTCGCATGAGAATCGTGCTTGCCAAAACTACTGTTTTTTTATACAGTGTCTGGGTTTCGTGTGCTGTCCTTCACGAGTAGGTTGAAACTCGGGGCTGCACATCCGCCTCAGACGCCGTTCATCATAGCAAAGGACGATTCATGGAAGAAAGCAAGAAAGGCTCGGCTGGACTGACTGCTGAAAAGAGCAAGGCACTCGCTGCCGCACTCGCGCAGATCGAAAAGCAGTTCGGCAAAGGGTCGGTCATGCGGCTCGGCGCAGGTGAGGCGGTCGAAGATATCCAGGTGGTCTCAACCGGATCGCTCGGCCTCGACATCGCGTTGGGCGTCGGCGGTTTGCCGCGTGGCCGGGTGGTCGAAATTTATGGCCCGGAGTCGTCCGGTAAAACCACGCTGACGTTGCAGGTCGTCGCCGAAATGCAGAAGCTCGGTGGCACGGCGGCGTTTATCGACGCGGAACACGCGCTGGACATCCAGTACGCGGGCAAGCTCGGCGTGAACGTGAACGACCTGCTGGTTTCGCAGCCGGACACCGGCGAACAGGCGCTCGAAATCGCCGACGCGCTGGTGCGTTCGGGCTCGATCGACATGATCGTGATCGACTCGGTCGCGGCACTCGTGCCGAAGGCTGAAATCGAAGGCGAAATGGGCGACTCGCTGCCGGGTCTGCAAGCGCGTCTTATGTCGCAGGCGCTGCGCAAGCTCACCGGCACGATCAAGCGCACGAACTGCCTCGTGATCTTCATCAACCAGATCCGTATGAAGATCGGCGTGATGTTCGGCAACCCGGAAACCACCACGGGCGGTAACGCGCTGAAGTTCTACGCGTCGGTGCGTCTGGACATTCGCCGTATCGGTTCGATCAAGAAGAACGACGAAGTGATCGGCAACGAAACGCGCGTGAAGGTGGTGAAGAACAAGGTTGCTCCACCATTCCGCGAGGCGATTTTCGACATCCTGTACGGCGAAGGTATTTCGCGTCAGGGCGAAGTCATTGACCTGGGCGTGCAGGCCAAGATCGTCGACAAGGCCGGCGCGTGGTACAGCTACAGCGGCGAACGTATCGGTCAGGGCAAGGACAACGCGCGTGAATTCCTGCGCGAAAATCCGGATATCGCTCGCGAGATCGAAAACCGTATCCGTGAGTCGCTGGGCGTGAATGCCATGGCGGAAGCCGTGACCGGCGCAGGCGCTGAAGTCGCGGACGAAGAAGAGTAACCATCACGTGATACGCAAGGGCCGGCCGTTGTCCGATTCCGGACGCCACGCGGACGGCCCGCGTGATGAAGACGACGAGTCGTTCGATCCATTCGAATCGTTCGACGCACATGACCGCGCTGCGGGCCGCAATCCGCAGCGCGCGCAGTTTGAATCCTCCCCGCCCGTAGGCTCGGATCCCTCCGAAACCACCTACACTCGCTCGCGTCGCGTCCCAGGCGAAGCGAAACCCGGGCAAGACGAAGCCAAAAAATCCCAACGTCCGGCACGGTCGTTAAAAGGCCGCGCGCTCGGCTATCTGTCCCGCCGTGAATACAGCCGTACCGAACTGGCGCGCAAGCTGAAGCCGTTCGTCGAGGAAACCGACTCGCTCGACACCTTGCTCGACGCACTCGAAGCCGAAAACTGGCTGTCCGATTCGCGTTTCGCCGAAAGTCTGATTCATCGGCGCTCGTCGCGATTGGGCGCGAGCCGGATCGTCGGCGAATTGAAGCAGCATTCGGTCGACCAGACGCTCGTCGAAGAAGCCAGCGCGCAATTGCGCGAAACGGAACTGGCTCGTGCGCTCGCCGTCTGGCAAAAGAAATTCGGCCGGCTTCCCGAAACGCCCGCCGAACGGGCGAAGCAGACGCGCTTTCTGGCCTCGCGCGGATTTTCGGGGGCCACGATCGGCAAAATCCTTAAGGGAATCGACGAAGACTGGGCCGGCGAGTAAGCGCGGCGGCTTTATTGGCGCGCAAGCCCTTTAAGACAGCGACTTCCGCGCTCAGCCGCCTGCGGCGCGGCCGTGCGCAATCGGACCTGTCCCAAATACCCAGTATGCTAAAATTCGTGGGTTTTCCAATCCGGCCTTTCCTTCCCGCATGCCGCTCTCCCCGCCAGTGTCCCGTCAGTTGCGCCATCGTCGCGCAATCAGAGCGGAAGCCTATGAGCGAGCCGATGGCCTGTGGGATGTGGAAGCGTGCTTGACCGACGAAAAACCGCGCGATGTGGTGCTTGCGTCGGGCGTCCGGCCCAATGGTCAGCCGATCCATGAACTCTGGCTTCGCATCACCATCGATCGCAAGCTCAATGTCGTCGACGCCGAGGCGTCGTCCGACTGGGTGCCCTATCCTGGTTTGTGCCAAGTCAGCAATCCCGCCTACCGTGCCCTCATCGGGCTCAATCTCCGCCAAAACTTCCGTCGCGAGTCTGCCCGTTTGCTGGGCGGCACGGCGGGTTGCACGCATCTCACCGAGCTGTGCGCGATCCTGCCGACCGCCGCGATTCAGGCATTCGCCGGCGAAGTGTGGAACACCGGTGACGGCGCGTCGGGCGCGAACGCAGGTTCAGGAGACGGATCGTCTAACAGCACAGGTGAGCATTCCAACGATAAACCGCCATTCCAGCTGGGACGCTGCCACGCGCTGCGTTTCGACGGCGAGGCGGTGCAGCAGTTTTATCCGCGCTGGTATGGCCGCGCTCCGTATACAGCGGATCGCGCGGCATCGTCAGGCGACGGGGCAGTCCGCCAGACAGGCGAGGGCGGCAACGCGTCCGGCATGAACGACGGCAGCGGAAACGAAGTTCAATCCAACTCTCAGACTGAAGGGAATCACGCATGAAGATTCACGAGTACCAGGGTAAGGAAATCCTGCGGAAATTCGGCGTCGCGGTACCGCGCGGCAAGCCGGTCTTCTCGGTGGATGATGCGGTCAAGGCCGCGGAAGAGCTCGGCGGCCCGGTATGGGTCGTGAAGGCTCAGATCCACGCGGGTGGCCGTGGCAAGGGCGGCGGCGTGAAGGTTGCCAAGTCGCTGGAACAGGTTCGTGAGTACTCGAACCAGATCCTCGGCATGCAGCTCGTCACGCACCAGACCGGCCCGGAAGGCCAGAAGGTGAATCGTCTGCTGATCGAAGAAGGCGCTGACATCAAGAAGGAACTGTATGTCGGCCTCGTGATCGATCGCGTGTCGCAGAAGATCGTCGTGATGGCATCGAGCGAAGGCGGCATGGACGTCGAAGAAGTCGCGGAAAAGACGCCCGAGCTGATCCACAAGGTTGCAGTCGACCCGTCGACCGGCCTGAAGGACGCCGAAGCTGACGACCTCGCGAAGAAAATCGGCGTGCCCGACGCATCGATCCCGCAAGCGCGCGCGATCCTGCAAGGCCTGTACAAGGCATTCTGGGAAACCGACGCATCGCTGGCCGAAATCAACCCGCTGATCCTGACCGGCGACGGCAAGGTCATCGCGCTGGACGCCAAGTTCAACTTCGATTCGAACGCACTGTTCCGTCACCCGGAAATCGTCGCGTATCGCGATCTGGACGAAGAAGATCCGGCTGAAGTCGAAGCCTCGAAGTTCGACCTCGCGTACATCTCGCTCGACGGCAACATCGGCTGCCTCGTGAACGGCGCTGGCCTCGCAATGGCAACGATGGACACCATCAAGCTGTTCGGCGGCGAACCGGCGAACTTCCTGGACGTGGGCGGTGGCGCCACGACCGAGAAGGTCACGGAAGCGTTCAAGATCATGCTGAAGAACCCGAACTTGACCGCGATTCTGGTCAACATTTTCGGTGGCATCATGCGCTGCGACGTGATCGCGGAAGGCGTGATCGCGGCGTCGAAGGCCGTCTCGCTGAAGGTGCCGCTCGTGGTCCGCATGAAGGGCACGAACGAAGACCTCGGCAAGAAGATGCTCGCTGAATCCGGCCTGCCGATCATCGCGGCGGACAGCATGGAAGAAGCGGCTCAGAAGGTCGTCGCGGCTGCTTCGGGCAAGGCGTAAGCCGAGTCCGCGGGGCTTTTGCCAGAATTAACCAGGATTACGAATGGCGGCGCGTGAGCGACGCGGGCGGAGAACATCCCGCCGCGCGGCGCAACAGCGCGACGCCAAACGAACAGAGGTCAATACATGTCGATTCTGATTAACAAAGACACCAAGGTCATCACGCAGGGCATCACCGGCAAGACCGGTCAGTTCCACACGCGTGCTTGCCGTGAATATGCAAACGGCCGTGAAGCGTACGTTGCAGGCGTGAACCCGAAGCGGGCCGGCGAAGATTTCGAAGGCATTCCTATCTACGCTAGCGTCGCTGAAGCCAAGGCTGAAACGGGCGCGACCGTGTCGGTGATTTACGTTCCGCCGGCAGGCGCTGCTGCTGCGATCTGGGAAGCGGTCGAAGCCGATCTGGACCTGGCGATCTGTATCACGGAAGGCATTCCTGTCCGTGACATGATCGAGCTCAAGGCTCGTATGCGTGCCGAAAACCGCAAGACGCTGCTGCTCGGACCGAACTGCCCGGGCACGATCACGCCGGACGAACTGAAGATCGGCATCATGCCGGGTCACATCCACCGCAAGGGCCGCATCGGCGTCGTGTCGCGTTCGGGCACGCTGACGTACGAAGCAGTCGGCCAATTGACGGCGATCGGCCTCGGCCAGTCGTCGGCAGTCGGTATCGGCGGCGACCCGATCAACGGTCTGAAGCACATCGACGTGATGAAGATGTTCAACGACGATCCGGAAACGGACGCCGTCATCATGATCGGCGAGATCGGTGGTCCGGACGAAGCGAACGCTGCTGAGTGGATCAAGGGCAACATGAAGAAGCCGGTGGTCGGCTTCATCGCTGGCGTCACGGCGCCTCCGGGCAAGCGCATGGGCCACGCCGGCGCGCTGATCTCGGGCGGTGCTGACACCGCTGAAGCGAAGCTGGAAATCATGGACGCTTGCGGCATCAAGGTCACGAAGAACCCGTCGGAAATGGCGCGTCTTCTGAAGGCAATGCTGTAAATCGAAATTCGCGCGCTGTCACGGCGCGTTTTTTGATACGCTTACGAAGCCCTTTCGTGAGCGTGCGGTTCTAAAAGCGGGGGAGTGTAGACTCCTCCGCTTTTTTTATTGGCCGCGCGTCGGATTTCTTCTTATTCTTTCAATCATGCTCGAGTTCTTCGCCACGCTCCATTGGGGCGCCGTCATTCAGATTATTGTCATCGACATTCTGCTGGGTGGCGACAATGCCGTCGTGATCGCGCTGGCCTGCCGCAATTTGCCGCCGTCCCAACGCACGAAGGGCGTGCTGTGGGGGACGGTGGGCGCCATCGTGCTGCGCGTGGCGTTGATTGCGTTCGCGGTCGCGCTGCTCGATGTGCCGTTGCTGAAATTCGCAGGCGGCCTGCTGCTGCTGTGGATCGGCGTGCGTCTGATGGCGCCGGCGCACGACCCGCATGAGAACATCAAGCCGGCCGACAAGCTGATGTCGGCGATCAAGACCATCATCGTCGCGGACGCGGTGATGAGCCTCGACAACGTGATCGCGATCGCGGGCGCGGCTGAGGCCGCCGATCCCGAGCACCGGCTCGCGCTGGTGATTTTCGGCCTCTTGGTGAGCATTCCGCTGATCGTGTGGGGCAGCCAGTTGGTTCTCAAGTTGCTCGACCGCTTTCCGATCGTCATTACGCTCGGCGCCGCGCTGCTGGGCTGGATCGCGGGCGGCCTGATCATCAACGACCCGGCCGGCGACCGTTGGCCGATCCTCGATTCGCCGTGGGCCGAATACGGCATGAGCATCGCGGGCGCGTTGTTCGTGGTGGTACTCGGTTACCTGCTCAAGCGCCGCAACGCCCATCGCGCGGCGGCTTGAGACAGGAGCCGCCGCCGGCTTGAATCGAACCGCGCTGCAGCGTTAGCCGTTCGGCTGACTGTCTGACGCGAACGCCGCTGGCTACGATTGAAACGCCTGTTCCCGATCCGTGGGGCAGGCGTTTTTCGTTTCAGGAGCCTGCCGATGATCGTCACTTTGCCTTATTCCCCTTACTCCCAATCCTCACTGTCCACGCGCTCAAGAGTGTGCCGAGCGGGCTGGTCCGCGCGGTTCGCGCGCGCCTGCCGACGCCTTGGCTTCGGTTTCACGCTGATTGAACTGATGATCGTGCTGGCGATCGTCGGCGTGATCGCCGCGTATGCGATTCCCGCGTATCAGGACTATCTGGCTCGCAGCCGCGTCGGCGAAGGGCTGTCGCTGGCGGCGTCCGCGCGGCTGGCCGTGTCCGAAAACGCCGCGAGCGGAAACGCGTTCAGCGGCGGTTATGCGTCGCCGCCCGCCACCCGCAACGTCGAGTCCATTCGGGTCGACGACGACACCGGCCAGATCACCGTCGCCTTCTCGACGCGCGTCGCGCCCGCGGGTTCGAACACGCTCACGCTCGTGCCATCGGTGCCTGACAACGTGGATGCGCCGACTGCGCGCATCGCGTTGAGCAAGGGCGGGGTGCAGGCGGGCGCGCTTACGTGGGAATGTTTCGCGGGCGGCAAGGCGGCGTCCTCGCTGCCGGCGCCAGGCGCCGGGCCGGCACCCGCCGATGCGCCCACGTTGCCGTCGAATCTCGCCCCACCGGAGTGCCGTTCATGAACGACTGCGACATGAGCGCGCGATGAGCGCGAGAGTGGGGTGGCGTCGCAGCCATCCGCACGTAAAAGGCTGATTTTCGGGATATTTCAGCCCGGCCGGCGCACAGCGGGAGAATTTTTTTGTATAGTGCGCCGGTTGCTGACGCCCACCGGTTCCTCGATGCCCACCCCTTTCGCGCGCTATCTGTCTTTCATTCTGTTGGCCCTCGCGTTGGTGCTGCCTTATGCAGTTGTCAACCATACGTATCCGATTCCGACCTTTTACGCTGAATTCACCGCGCTCGCGCTGTATCTGCTGACCGGCGCGGGCGTCGTGCTGCTGGTGGCGAGCGCCAAGCCGCGTGTGACGTTCGCGTCG
This sequence comes from Paraburkholderia sp. RL18-101-BIB-B, assembly GCF_046026985.1. NCBI lineage: Bacteria > Pseudomonadati > Pseudomonadota > Betaproteobacteria > Burkholderiales > Burkholderiaceae > Paraburkholderia > Paraburkholderia sp. RL18-101-BIB-B. Next base: position 83,465 of record NZ_JARESV010000029.1, on the reverse strand, counting down.
CCGGTGGTCGCGCTGGTGCCGTTGCTGTTCGGGCTGCTGCTGGTGGCGCAGTCGGTGGTGTTGCCGGTGTCGCAGCCGTCGATGAACTGGCTCGGCGGCGGCTATCTGCTGGCGGCCTTCATGGCGACGCACGCCGGTTACGGCTTCACGCGCGCCAAACTCAACGAGACCGCGTTGCGCTGGGCGGCCGGGGCGTTGATCGTCGGCGGGCTGTTCGCGGTGTTCTGCCAGATCATCCAGTTGTTTCACCTCGAAGTGCGCGTGTCGCCGCTCGTGGTTGCCTATAACGTGACCGTCGAGCGCCGGCCGTTTGGCAATATGGCGCAGGCCAATCACCTCGCCACCTATATCGCGTTTGCGATGGCGGGGGCGTTGTTCCTCGTGCAGACGCGGCGGATTGCCGTCAGCATCTGGTTCCTCGTGTCGACGATTTTCGCGGTCGGCCTCGCGCTGACCGTGTCGCGTGGTCCGTGGCTGCAGATGGGCGTGATCGTCGTGGCGGGCTTCTGGATGGCGTTCGCGCAGACCCGCAATCAGTTGCAGCTACGCCGCAGCAATCGCGAATGGATCATTCCGATCGCGCTCGCCGTGCTGTTTTTCGTGATCAATGCGCTGATCCGCTGGGCCAACGTTCACTATCACCTGGAGCTCGGACAGTCCGCCGCGGAACGCTTTCAGGATGCAGGCCAGATCGCGCCGCGCCTCGCGCTGTGGAAGTACGGCTGGACGATGTTCAAGACGCATCCGTTGCTGGGCGTCGGTTGGGGCGAATTTCCGAGCTATCAGTACGAGTTCGCGAAGACGCTCGGCGGCGTCGAGATCGCCAACAATTCGCACGACATCTTTATCGACCTGCTGGCGAAGACCGGCTTGATCGGCCTCGCGATCGTGCTGTTCGGGCTGATTACGTGGCTCATACGCGTGGTGCGCGCGCCGCAAAGCTCGGCGCGCGTGTTCGGCATTGCGTTGATCGGCGTGCTGGTCATGCACGCGCTCGTCGAATATCCGCAGCAGTACATGTTCTTCCTGTTGCCGGCGATGTTCGTGTTCGGCCTGCTGGAAACGCGGCCGCTGCGCCTCGTGCCGGCACGCCTGTCGTTCGGCGCGTTTGCCGTGGTGGTGTTCGGCGGTCTGGCCGCGCTGTATCCGGTCTATCGCGACTACGCGCGCGCCGAGGTGCTGTACTACGGCCAGCGTCCTGCCGAACAGTATCGTGCGGACCCGTCGTTCCTGTTCCAGGCGTGGGGCGAGTACGGTCTCGCGACGCTCTTGCCGATGAATTCGATGGATCTGCAACACAAGCTCGCCATGCACAAACAGGCGATGGCGCTGCTGCCGGGCGAAACCGTGTTGCGTCGGTATGCGGTGCTGCAGGCGTTGAGCGGCGATCAGGCAGCGGCACTCGATACTGTCGAACGCCTGAAAATCTTCGCCACGGAACTGAAGGACTGGCCGTCGCAACTGAGCTATCTGTACGAGCTTTGCGACGAGCAGAAAACACTGACCGGTTTCAAGGCGGAACTGGTCAAGCGCTACGGCATGCCGTCGGATGACGTCAATGAGGACGACGACAGCGACGAGGAGTGAGCCGCCGCGTTTGCTTCAAAGCGTTAAAGATGGAGCGGGGCGATGACGCAAACGGTCATCAATCCGCCACCCAGTCCCCCGACTTCCCGCCGTGCTTCTCCAGCACCTTCACATCGGTGATCGTCATGCCGCGATCCACCGCCTTGCACATTCTGGATGCCGTTCGGCGTCCTGTGTGTCGGTCTTATAAATCAATGACTTATCCTGCGACATCCATTCGATCTTGACCAATCCAATTGGTTAAGTGGAGCGGCGTCGGAGCACAATTGGAACAGTCCAATGTGCGGTCCTAACGCCCGCCAAAAGTTTACGCGATTCAGCCACGCGTGAACATGCCTCGAGTGACATCCTGCACCAAGATTGCTCCGATCTCACTACCGGTGTGTCACGGAACCACCGGCACGAATTCAGGCGGCAATACTCTCTTTCCTCGTATCTTTCCGGTAATATTTCCTATCTCGTCACGGCAGCACGGTAAATGCGATTACTCGAAGAGATCGTCAACCTTCTGAGCGACAAAGATGGTTCATTGACGGATGCGCTTCTTAAAACGAAAGTGCTGATGCATCGGATCGGCCACAAGGAGCTGGCTGGTTGGGTGAATGACGAACTCAATGGCTACCCGAAGGATCTGTCGGTGCCGGACTATCGAGTCATCCCAATACGCCTTCATGGTGACGTTTCTAACATTGCTTGGCGGCACCCAGCGACACAGTTGCCGACGGCACATCTTGATAAAGAAATGCGGGAGAAATTCCGTATCGAGAAATTACGTCAATCAGTTCAGGTGTTGGAGCAACTGTCCAAAGGAGCAGACTCCTTGATGAGACCCGTCCAGCCGGAGTTCTATGCACTTCTCGCAAAGGGCGGAATTGACCCAAGTTTTCATATCGACAGGGCGTGGGTACAGTTTGAACCTACGCAAATCGTAAATGTTCTCATCGAAGTTCGGTCACGGTTGCTGGACTTCGCGCTCAATCTGCAAGGGGAGCTTGGCGACGTGACAGACGACAAGATGAAGGAAGCCGCGAAGGGTATCGATGCGCCGGGGATGCTTGCATCTGCCGTTTTCGGTGATAACGCAACGTTCGTTTTCGGGAACAACAATGCGACCACGATCACGAACACCGTGAACAAGGGCGACTTCGCTTCGTTGGAGAAAGCCTTCAGGGATAGGGGTGTCAGTGAAGCAGACGTGGCAGAACTGAAAGCTGCTGTAGATGAAGACGATCCGATTGTCGTTGCCGAGACGAGACAATTCGGCCCGAAGATCAAAGCGTGGATGACCACGATGACCGCGAAGGCAATTAACGGCGTTTGGGGCGTCGGAATCGGTGCTGCTGGCAACTTGCTGGCCGATACCATAGGCAGGTATTACGGCATAAAGTGAGCGCTGCCGTGTGAGACGAAGTGCTGGAACATGGCAAGTGATAGCACATCAGGTTTATGAGGCAATTGCAACGCGGATCGTGCCTTTGACATGGCAACCGACGGTCTACAAACCGATATTAAGAAAAATGGCGAAGAATCTTGCAATACTCGTTGGTGTGACAGATTATGTTGACGGCGAAAGTGCATTGCCAGCATGCGTAAATGACGTAGCTGCTATGCATGAGCTTTTGAACGGTGCGGGTAAATTCGATGAAATCTTTGTTGTGCCATCCGGCGAAGACGGTCAACATACGAAATCCCGCATTGCAGACTACATCATCCGACACAGCGCGGATGATGTAGATGAACTCTTCTTCTATTTCACGGGACATGGTGATTTTGTCGAAGACGAGTTTCGTTTTTTGCTTCGAGACTACTCGCCAGCTAGGCCTGCGCAGACCTCACTCACGAATAACGAATTAGATAACCTGCTACGGAAATTGGGGCCGAAAGTCGTTGTGAAGGTGATTGATGCTTGTTATTCTGGAATGCCATATATCAAAGACGGCGCTGGTTTTTCAGAATATATGAAATCCTCGACGCAAAATATTTTTGAAACTTGCTATTTTCTGTGTAGTTCTCAAAGCGATCAGCGGTCGTGGGCGACAAGTAATTTGAGTTACTTCACCCGATCTTTCGTTGAGGCTATCGCTTCTTCTTCGCTGGATTCCGTTCGGTATAAGGACGTAATTGATTATATTTCAGATGCTTTTCAAAGAGATTCGAAGCAAAAGCCGCTATTTGTAACTCAGGGTAGTTTCACAGAGGTTTTCGGTGAATTTTCGCCCGAAGTTCGGGAACGATTGGCGCGACGCGTTGCAAAGAAAGACGACGATGAGAAATCCATTCCCATTGCGGAGCGGCGCAGCTTCGTTGATACGGTTAGTGCTTTAGCCAGAGATTATGTAACGGTAAATCAAGCAATCCAGCACGTATCGGATTTCAAGAAAAACGTTGAAAGTCGTAATATTCTCGGTGAACTCACGCCACTATTCGAAGTGGTGAAAGAGTTTCGTGATAATTATTCTGTGCCAAACGCGGCAGTTCTCGGGAAATGGGCGAACGAGGATGCTCGTGGATTTTTTGTGGCCCCCACCTACAACAGAGAAGCATACGAGGCACCAGCAGACAATCCGTTTGGGTCAATAGCGCGGATGATGAATAGTGGAATGCCTGAGAAAACTGTGACGAAATACCGTGATGTGATCGACGGTGTGACGACGCAGGTTAAGGGTATGCCATTTTCTTCGGCTTTTATCGAATTTAATCCTTGGCAGCCGAATCTGAAGAAGTACGCTGCATGGATAGCTTGTTTTCTTTCAAAAACTGAAATTCAGATTTCGTTCTGTTTTACGGAATACAAAGAGGTGGCATGGGGTGAACATAAATCATCTACGGTAACCGATTGGACGTCCTATTCTACGAAATTTTCTGAATTTGACGGCGGGGCCAAATTCTTGGAAGTTTTAGCAGAAAAACTGCACGTATGGATGAAAGATAGAATTGCGAAATCTCTTAACATCGCAAATGACTCTACGAGCGACGCTGAAACTCCGAATGCTTTACCTGCTCCAAGCAAGGCTTGATTCGACCCGCCGATGATTTGTTGCAGCGAACCATGACTGTACGATGGCCCGCGTCGGGCCACCGCAACGCGTCCGGGAAGCTTTGATCTCCCGGCGTGTGCTTGACAGCCTGTCCGTTTGGACGGGCTATTTTTTCATCTGTGCTTCGCGTTGGTGCCTTGCAGCATGATTCGCCAGCAGGGTTTTTCCCGGTGTATGGAATCGGCGTTTGTGTCGTTAGTATGCGGCGGCGGCTGGCCGTCTTTGTATGTCATATAAAAGACCAACGCGGGGTGGGGTATGAGAAAACTAGTTGCCGTAATTCTCGCGGCAGCAGTGCTTGCAGGTTGCACAACTGAAGCGCAACAAGAAGCACAGGAAGACCGGAAAACGTTCTTGGAATGCAAGAAAGCGAACCCGACGAGTTGGGGCGATAAGTGCAATGCCGAAATGAGTATGTATTACACGACCGCAAGCGCTGCGCAAGCCGATTCCGCTCATCGCGCACAGACTGCCAACGCCATAGCGTCCGGCCTTCTAGCGGGCGCGGCAGCAGTTGCAGCGGGCGCCGCAGCAGCGGAAGCAAGCCGACCAGTCTATGTTCAGCCGGTCTACGTTCAACCTGTCGTTGTTTGTCGCTGGAACTGTTGGTAACGCCTTGCCATGAACGCGCCCTGCGATGAACATTTGTCTCGTCGAACAAGGCTGCTTTTAGACATCGTGTTCACGACATCAAACTTTCATGCGCGGTCGTGCAACGATGGCCGATGGCTTGCGATGGTCGCTGACTACTAGTGGTTGGAAGCGCTGTCGATGATGTTTGGTTGCCAGTAGCACCAGGTGACGCCAATGGAACGCACTGCGCAGTAAGGAACCGCGACAGAGTAATGTCAGACGGCTACCATATCTCTTAGACGGTAGGGACCAGCGATCTACCATCGATTCATGGTAGCGTCTCGCATTGGCAATGGTCGCACGCTGTGCGATTGGTAGATATGGTCCTGTCGCCATTGCTGCGCCGCCTGCATACGTGACTGTAGGTTTACTGGTGCACTGTCGCCAATGATTGTGACCGTAGCTGTTGCCGCTACCAATGGTCCGATACCACGGTACCACTGGTGAGATGTCACTCGGACCGTTCTGATCTACAGTCAGTCTGACTGTAGAGGACTACCAGGTGATGGTGGCCTATCGTTCACCAGTACGGTATCAGTCTGTTGACACTATCGATTAATGACCGTATCAATGGTGCACCGACTGACGGCACGTTGTTGCGGTGTTCCGGCGTGCTACCAATGGTGGACCGACCAGTGACTGATGGTTGCCGGACTGCACGGAGCACATGCACGCAGTTATCCGATGGTACTAAGGCTGCGCCACTGGGCTTTCACCGACTGTGGCAATGTACCAATGCTAGTGACAGTGTACGGCGGCGCTGTTGCACAGTCTCGCTCCACTATTGGCGGGCGGGCGCATTGGTGCAGTGACCAGTGAGCGCTAGTTTCTCGGCTACACTGACCATTGACACACTGTTTATGATGGTAGCGACGGTGCGTCCAGTTGACTGAGGACCACCGTGTGGCACTGTGACGATGTTGCTTCCACTGGACTGTCACCCACCGTGGCACTGTATCAATGGTAGTAACACTACACGGCGGCATTGTCGCACAGTCCAGTTCCACTGCTGACGGCGGGCTTAATGGTGCCGCTGACCAGTAAGCGCCGGTTTCTTGGCTACACGGACCATCAGTACACTGTCGCTCGATAGTACTGATGGTGAGGGCCAGTCCGACACCATAGTGTTCGGTGAATGGTTACGCGGTGACGGCGGTGATGGTGACGGGGCTAATGATAGTTGATGACTGGACTGGACTGCGACTGTAACGAGGGAATGCAGCCCGTGACTGCAACCAGTGAATGCAACCGGGGATATGTGTAGTCAAGACGATGCTGCAACACGACTACCAATGGCGAATAGTTGTGAGTTTAACAATCGCTCACTAATCGCTCACCTTTCTCGGCCAGCGCCTGATGTAGCTTTTCAGATTCTTCTGGAACAAAGTAATTCCGTGGTCCCGTCGTTCCGTTGCTGTATCGAACTGTTACTCTCAGGCTCTTAAAACCGGACGCCGATAACTCGTTGCGAATTATTTCTCTTTGTCTCTTTACTTGACTCTTGGTGAGATTCAGTTGTTCGGTGAGTTCACCTTCAATGTCTTGCAGATACCCACGTCGTTTTAGATTGTCAATAATCTCAGCTGAAATCAAGGTGGACTTTGGCTTGGTCTGAGTTTCTGTCCTTGAACCAAAGTAGTCCTCGAAATTGAAGAATTCTGAAATCTCTGTATCGGTCGTAAGGTTTTCGTTTGAAAACACGTAAATATCCTTTTTTGAACCGTGAACCAGTCGTCCCCGCCCCAGCGCTTGCAGCGTTTCAGCAAGGCTGAAATGATCGTGTATGGCCTGATGAAAGTCATTCTCAGCGACGTATGTGTTGAGCGCAACCGTTCGCCCGTCCTTCATCCTGACTGGTAAATCACCATATTGCGAAACGGATGTCATGTCTTCACCAAAAATCGCACGGACGTAATTTCTGCTTGCGCTTGGCGGTAGACGGAATCGACCCACAATCAGAAGGCAATCCACATCCTCAAATTCATTTACACCGCGCAGGTTCTTAAAGTATCCCACGCGATTCACGCCAAGCGCATTCCCAAGCGTCTTGTATAACATCGGGTCCGATTCCGTATTTTGATAGGTAATCAATCCGACATTCTTGTACATGCCTACAATAGATTTTAGTCCGCTGACGATCTTTTCAATATTGGTCGCACTCTTTAGAAAATTTCGACTGAGAGTCTTATCGGAAAGCTGAAACAAACGAATGTCGTCCTTTTGCTTGACGGAAATCCGATGGAACGGAACATGGGGCAACAGCTTCTTCACTACAGTTTCGCTTGCGGTTGCATCAAGAAACAGTGTTGGAACGTCCGCATAGCGTTTTGCAGATAATCGCAACGGAAGAAAATGAAGGCAGCCTTCCTCGACCCATATACCATTAAGACTGTCAGCCTCTTCGTAACGACAATACGTCGCCAGCCGATCCAAGATGGGTGAATATGATTCAAGTCGCCTATTTCTCTCAACCGCTTTCACATAGTCAGTCGCGTTGGTGAATGGTGGTAATGAAATGCGGAAATTCCTGTCACTATCAGTTAGCACTTGCTCACGGTGCATCCAGATGGCATCTTTTAGTGAAGTGCCTTCCATCACGCTTTCGATTACACGGCCCAAGGATGGGAATTTAGTGTTGGCGAATTCGCCAATCGCTTTACCCACCTGAACGAAGTCTTCATCGATGATGATGAGATCGGGCTTCCAAGCATTGTGTCCACGACGCGGTTCGTATCTGCCATCAACACGGCGTCTACCGCTGAACCATGCTGACTGCTCATTTCTCCATTCGTCGTGAGTCATTATGCGAATATTCGACAGCGGATCGTCGAATTGCTGCGTATAGGAACAATCGCCGCGCATGCCGCAGTGATTGGAGCAGAACTCCCACGGCATATTTACGTGTTTGTCCTTAAATACCTTCAGTTGTTCAGGATTCTGACAAGCGCGGTCGCGCCCCTCTATTGAGACCACAAATTTAATCCGGACCTTGCCTTTCAAATTGTTTGCATTTTCCCTGCGTTGCTGTCGAAGTCGCTTGAATCTCTCAACAACCTCTTTTCCGAGTTTATGCGTAGGAACTAGAACCAACAGCTTGGTGTCATCGGGAACGTATTCGATGATGGTTTGGAGGATCGACTCAGTCTTCCCCGCACCCGTTGAGACATTCACGAACTGCGATTGCTTGGTATCGACGAAATGCCGAACGATAGAGCGCAGTTTTTCCGTCGCTTCTTCGGGTGTCGCGAGTGGATAGAGGACAATGTCACAAGGTTCAGGTTTTACGGACCATCTCTGTTTTCCGGTGGGTGGCGTGTAGCCGTGCGCACGTGCCACAGCCCACAGTAGCGCCACGGAACCGAACCGGGCACCTTTCAGTTGGTCGCGTAGCTGCCGGTCCAGCTTCCGGGGATCATCGGTCTGCCAGTGCGCTTTCAATACCGGAATGCCAGCTTCGCCCATCATTGCAAGCACGCACAGGTTGACTGGCAGCCGCCCGTCATAGCTCAACCTCGATGGAATTGCGGCAAGCGCAAGCTCGATCTGGGCGAAGTCCCCGCCTTCCGTCCGGGTATAGACGACTGGCCGGTACTCGCAACGAGTGTTCAGGCGAATGAGATCGCAGTCAGGTCGATAGAGTGCGTTGGGGTCGTGGGAAAAATAGCACGACTGCCGGACATGTTCGGTTGCCTTATCTGCGACGAATGGGATCGAACAACTGCTAACGACTTCTTGAAGGCAAAGCCTGTATGCCGCTTTGAATCGTTGAATCATGGCATCCGTATTCTCATCTTTCAGCTTGGCGAAGTCCGTGCGGATTCCGAATTTCAAGCCGCGATCTGGCGAGAAGAAGGCGTACAAGCATGCGGGGTGCATGCAAACATCCCGCTTCAGGATGGCGAAATCGAGGTCCCCGTTGTTGCTTACGTCAACATCGAACTGGATGATCCCAGTGGCACCGTGTACTTTTGCGTCCTCGCCGAAGGTTGCCGATGGATAGAAGACGGGCAAGCGCTTTTGTTTGATGTCTTGCTTCGCGGATTTGGTTTGCGCACGCCTGACCCCTTCAATCGTATCCTGATGGGCGGTGCTTCGGATGATTGACACGATTTCTTCGAGACTGACGCGCTCGGTTGCTGGCCGACGGATCGAATCGGCAGCGCATAGATAAATACTGGTGGTCACTTAACTTTGTGATGGTAGATAGCCCCTCTTGGATGCCAGTCCTAGAAGGGCTTTTTTGTTTCTAACGCGGTGTGCCGTCGCCGACTGCTGCTGAATGCTGCTCCGTAGCGGGCGGCGCGAACCTGTGCGGCTTGTAAGGAGAAAAAAACCTTAACTGGTCTATTTATTATATAGAAACGACGTACCGCTTTTGTGAGGTCCATGACAGATGAGGGCGAAGTCACTTCGCGAAGCGACGCGACCGTAGGGCGCAACGCATGATGTTCAAGTGGTTGCAGATGGGTGTGGAGGAAGCGAACCTGTGCGGTTCCAGTTCGGAAAGCACGATGTTTCGGCCTTCACCGAACCGGATCATGCGAACTACTCAATCTGGGATTAGCACCGGTACCAAGTCAGACTGGCTAGATGCATCTTCATGGGGTCTGCCTCAGTTGAAAAGACTCCCATCGGTCGAACAGTGCGGCCAGATCGGGGCCAGACGTGCCGTTCAGGAAAAGGGGCGTGCCGTCGAATGCTTCGTAGCCCGCTGCACACACGTCGGGATGCAACTTGACGGTCAGGGTTGACGGATCGATTGCCAACAGATCGAGATCGAACAGGGTGTGCAGGTCACTTCTAAGTAGCAGTCCGTTGTGCGCTCCGTTGTCATTCGTCTCGGCGTATGGCCGGATGTGAGCGGCTTCCATCAGTCCCGGAAAAGCACAACGACTTATCTGACAGGCGGCACCGTACCGGGCAATAAGCCGATTTCGAAACTTCGCCTGCCCGCGTCTCTGATTCAATTCTCGAAGCACTCGTCTCCGCGCTTCGATGACTGAGTGCGGAGGATCGTCGTTCGTAGCGGTGCTCACGGTATCGATGTCGATGCCGATGACGAACTTTTTCACTAACGAGTTGCAATCGGGGTCATCTCGTAACCATGGTTCGATCCGCGCCAAGTCGATTTCTTTAATCGACATCTGGTCGTTGGGTCGAACTACCGCGGCAGCCAACCGATCCAGCGTCAGACCGGGCGGCGCTGACCGGAACGATTCACCATAGTGCGCCGCGAAAGTATCGACCGTTACCGTCTCGCGTACTGGTTCTGAGAACTCGTGCCGGTTTCTGCAGACCCACGGCGGTTCGATTGTAGTCCGTCGCTTGATGTCGCTGACCCCACAGATTGGACAACGTTGCCGTTCCTTCTCACCCTTCCCAAGTTCAATGCCAGTGATCTGCGCGGCACCAAGTACGCCTGTTGATGACCGAATGACGACCACGTCGTTCTTTGAAACCTGCTGATAATTTGCGACGAAGCTGTCGTATCGATACACCTGCGACGGATCGTCTTGGTAGCCGGTGTTGCCGCCATATTGTCTGGCGCCATCAACGGCGAGTAGGGACCATGCGCGTGGGTTGCTCATTGACTTTTTGCTTTTATTGACCGAAGAAAGATGGCACGTTCGTGGTGGCGTTAGGGTTGCGCCATGCAGCTATCGTAATATGCGGGGCATCCGAATGGGGACCAGTACCCGCTAACAAGTGAAGCCTGATATGCCGAACCTGAACATTTCATCAGAAACAGCAGACACACTCTTCAACGCCTTCAATATTGCATTGATAGTTGGGGCGATCATCGTAGCCGTCGCCACGATTGGCACGATCTGGACCGGCAAGATCAGAGATCGCTATTCGGACCTGCGAATTAGTAACAACGAAACGGAAATCGCTCGTGCGGGGGCCGATGCCGCGCATGCGAACCAAGCGGCTGCCGTGGCGAACAAGGCCGCCGCTGACGCCTCCCTGCACGCGGCGCAAGTGGAAAAGCAAAATACTGAACTCCGTGTGAAATTCTCGAATCGCCGAATCACGGCTGAGCAGCACGCGGCATTGGTTGCGATCCTGTCCAAGCACCCCAATACGTTCAATATAGAGGTAATGGGTGATCCCGAGTCCGGAATGTACGCGGCTGACATTTTGAAGACGTTCACGGATGCAGGCTGGGTGGTGGACAAGAAGGAGTTCCCGTTGGGCGTCATATGGACCGGCCTGAACGTCTTTCAAAGTGATGATCCCGCAGCCGTCGAAATAGCGAAGGCTTTGCGCGACGCGGGAATTCCATTCAGCATCGGAAACGAACACAGGGACAAAGCAACCATCATGGTGGGCGGGAAGCCTCCGGTGTTCTGAAATGTGCTTGGGGTAGAGGAGCACTGTGCGAGGCGTCCGAAATCGAGCACTTGCGTACACCTCTCTGCGACCTGTCCGAAAAATAGCTTGTAAACGTTGCGTACCCCCGGTACGATTCGTACCTCCTTTACGGACATATGAGGTGCGGATGACTCGACTATTTTGCTATTGCCGTGTTTCGACCGTCGATCAGACGACGGCCAATCAGGTACAAGAAATCGAAGCAGCCGGGTTCACGGTAGCAAAGCAGCGAATCGTCACGGAAACCATCTCGGGATCAGTTCCGGCGATGGAGCGAAAAGGCTTTGCGAAGCTGGTGGACCGTCTGGAAGAATCCGATGTGCTGGTCGTCACGCGTTTGGACCGGCTTGGCAGAAACGCTATGGATGTCCGGGCCACGGTCGAGCGACTGGATGCCACAGGGGTGCGCGTTCACTGTCTGGCGCTTGGCGGCGTGGACCTCACAAGTGCTGCGGGGAAGATGACGATGGGCGTCATCAACGCTGTCGCTGAATTTGAACGTGACCTCTTGATCGAACGGACCCAATCGGGTCTTCGACGCGCCAAGGCTGAAGGCAAGGTCTTTGGGCGTCCGTCTGCGCTCACAGAAGCACAACGCGGACTGGTGGCGGAAAAGCTGGCTGAGGGCGTGTCCGTCGCCCAGACTGCAAGAGACATGAAGACCAGTCGGCAAACCATAATGCGCGTGCGGCAGTCGATGGCATCACCGCACCCTGACCTGACCGGTATTGGACCAGATGGCGTGCCGTGCGCCTTGATCGACTGGTCGGATCGTCGCAAGTCGCGCCGTACATGAACGCCAGCCGTCAGACGATGATGCGGGTCCGGCGATCCGTTGCCTAACCCTGCTTCGTTCATCAATGCGGCCACGATACACTTGTGCACGCGTCCGATGTCCATGCATAACGGGATGCGAAACCAACAACTAGACCTACGGGGAATATAAATGAGCGAACAACAGACCAACCCGCGTGAAGCGGGACTCGAAAAAGCATATGCGCCGCTGGACTCAATGCTTGTGACCGGCGAGAAAATTCAATCGACGGCGGTACAACGCAGGCTTTTCGCCTTGCTGCACCGTCGTTCACTTGTCGCAGCTACAACGGGCCGTTTGATCGGTGTTAGCCGTGGCTTGATTGGCGGCTTTACGCCGGTGGACATCCGGTGGCAAGACATCAAGTCCGCACACGTTAAGGCGGGCATCTTTGGTAGCACCTTGCGAGTGACTGCCTTAACTATGCCGGACCTTGCGATCAACGGCGCAGTCCGCCCGTTCGAATTCGTCGGTCTTCGGAAAGCAGAGGCTCAAGCCGTTTACCGCATTTGCCAAGCGCAAGAACAAGCTTGGCGCGAAAAACGACGCCTTCGTGAACTGGAAGAGCTACGGGCGAAATCCGGTGGCTTTCAGGGTTCACTTGGTGCAGATGGTGCGTCTTCGACAGCCAACGAGGACCCAACCGAACGGCTAAAAAAAGCGAAGGGCATGCTCGACGCTGGATTGATAAGTGACTCCGAATTCGAGACGATCAAGGCTCGGGTAATCAGCCAGTTTTGATGGGTTCCATGCAGTTCGGCGCGATGCCCCGTGTTGGTCGTTGTTGAGGCAATAACTAGCCTACTGAAATTGCCGTTCTGACGTTGTGCGGCGTGTGTTTTGGCCGTTGCATGTCTGGACGGCCTTTTTATTTGCGCTGCCAGTTTGCAGCATCGTCACAATGTGAGGCTGCTGCGGTCAACATTTAAACCGCGACTTGAGGGTCAAGATATGAAACAAGGAACAGGCTTTTCTCGGTTGCGTGGGTGCACCGATGCCCGAATTGGGGGGCTGGTCGGCATACTTGTTGGCGATTCACTTGGCGTGGGATTTGAATTCACACCACCGGAACGAATTCCGGCGCGACATCTGATCGAGATGACCCCGCCTGTTGGCTTCCATCGCGCACATGCTGGCGTGCCGCCCGGAACTTTGTCCGACGATGGGGCACAAGCGCTGTGTTTGCTTGCCAGTCTCCAAGACGATGGTCGTCTAGTCCTCACCGATTTCGCCAGTCGGCTGCTGCGATGGTTGGATGATGGTTACATGGCTGTAGACGGCCACGTGAATCTGCTTGAGGGTTCTACGCTGTTTGCGGGGCCGCGTCGCCTCGGTCTTTAGCCAGCCAGCAAGCTTCGCAGCAAACCCGTCGAGCTTGCTGGGGCTGTGGCGTTCGGGATAGGCGGGCAGTACGGTGCCGGCCCGTATGTAGCGTCTGACCGTGTTTCTGGACACGCCCAGCCGTTTGGCAATCTCGCGCAACGACACATGATCGCGAAAGTGCCAGCGTCGGATGATGCTCAATATAGCCACGTCGATCACTCCGTTCCCCCGCCCGTTGCCGAGCAGGTCAGTGTTCTACGTGGGTCAATATTCGATGCAAATTACTACGCAGGGTGGGTCAGGATTCCGTGCAAATCAACATGCTGCCGCTGGCGTTGTGGCAAATCGGCACGGACGAAGCGCTAGTCAGAGATGCTCATCTGCAATCGCTGCCGACTCATGCGCACCCGCGTTCGCTGGTCGCGTGTGCGTTTTACTGTCTCACGGCACGCGGGTACTTGCGAAATCTAGCCGATCCTTGGTCGTGGGCCGATCAGCGTTTGGAAGTGATTTACGGTGAGTGGCCCGATCAGCGTGAGCGGAAGGTGTTTCTGGCCGAACTGGACGTGCTGCGAAGCTTCCCGAAGACCGACCAGCCGAGTGGGAGCGGCTATGTTGCAGATTGCCTATGGACTGCTCGGAAAGCACTTGAAGCGGAATCCTTCGAGGACGTTGCTCGGACTGCTATCAGCTTCGGTCACGACACGGATACGAGTTGCGCGGTGGCTTGCGGGTTGGCTGGTGTGCGGTTCGGGATTAGTGGAATTCCGGCGCGATGGTTGGAAACGTTGCGCGGCTTCGAGATCGTCGAACCGCTGATTGGTCAATTGATGACGATCTCATAGTCGTCAGTCTGCACGGTGTTTCCGCTCTACAACCTGCAAAACAACCGGGAGAAGCTATTTGACGAAAACCTTCACTGAATCTGACATCACCATCGAAACTCTCGACGCTCACATCCGCGATAGCGGCTTGATGCCCTACATGGTCCAGTCCGACTGCATCAGTTTTTGAACCGAGAACGGCATCGGTTATCGCATCTCCCTCAATGCGGATCGGCAGTTCATCCGGTTCAGCACCCATCGACCAGAAGCACGCGCTGGCGAAGCGGTTGAATGAAGAAGTGTTCTTACCTGTGTTCACTGTGGACCCAGACGAAGACCTGACCGTGGTCTACGTTCTTCCATACACACACGGCTTGATCGCGGGGAACTTCGTTGCGGTGGTCAATCGATTCGGATCAGTGCTGGAATTCATCGTACAGACCTACAACGACGACGGGCTGATCGACTTTGGTGCGCCGAACGCGGTGCCCGCCGTGGCTGACACTACATTAGGGCAGACCAGCGGCGAACTGTTGCACTGACTGACCAATATCTCGATTGAAACCGCCAATTCAACGGCGGTTTTTGTATTATTGAGGCCCTGAAAATTGAAGATGCACGTCGTGCGAGTCATCGGATGACGTTCGATAAGCGACGGGGAATGTATGAGCAGAATGTGGATGATTCGGGCAGATGGCGGCAGCCTTTACGAGGAATTTCGTGAGAGAGGTATTGCGGCCATCGGCTGGACGCAGCTTGCGCCTCATGCCAAGGTCGGCATGACACGGAAAGAACTGATCGACCTGTACCGATCTATCGAACCAGCCGCCAAGGAGAAGACGGCTATCTCGGGAGCGTCGCAGGTATGGCGCTTCTTGAACGAAATCAAGATAGACGACTGGGTCGTCACGTATTCGCCCGCGAACCGTACTTACCTGATTGGCAGGGTAACAGGCGAATGTGAGTATCGGGCCGACCTGACGGATGCGGAGATGGCACTTGCGCGGACTGTCGCATGGAAAGAGAAGGAAGTCGAACGTGATTCTCTGACCGATGCTACCAAATCAAGTCTCGGCTCGACACTTACTGTGTTCGTGGTAGCGGGATTTGCCATGCAGGAACTGCTCGGAGAAGCTACCGGCAAACCCATGCAGCCAGCCCCGGAATTGCTGGAAGATCAGGTCGAAGCCGATCCATTGTCGGGGATGGAGGCACTCGCTCTTGAGCAGATCAAGGACATCGTTAGCAAGTTGGACTGGGCTGAGATGCAGGAACTCATTGCTGGAATCCTTCGTGCGATGGGATATAAGACGCAGGTTTCGCCCGCTGGTAGTGATCGCGGCAAGGACATCATCGCGTCTCCCGATGGATTCGGGTTTGAACACCCACGGATCATCGTCGAGGTGAAGCACCGGAAAGGTCAGATGGGGACCAGCCAAATTCGAAGCTTTCTGGGGGGGCGCCACCCGGATGATCGTGGACTGTACGTAAGCACTGGTGGTTTCAGCAAGGAAGCGTATTACGAAGCTGACCGTGCTTCCGTGCCGCTGACGCTTTGGACATCCGACCACATTGTCCGTGCGTTGGTTGACCACTACGAAGCGACGGACGCTGAGACGAAGCGTCTGGTACCGTTAAAACGAACTTATTTGCCTGCGTGAAGCTGAACCGTGAGCCCGATTGTCAGCGATTAACGTCGCGCATTCCGATCCCATACATCGCCACCTATGCCAATGCAAAAGCAACTATTCGGAACGATGGAGACGCGTCCCGGTAAAGCAAATGTGATGATGTGCTTTGACGAGGACCGGCCAGACGAAATCATGCTTCATTGGTGGGGCGTCGCCGGGCAGCCGACAGTGGCTGCGCTAGGTGTTCGCATCTCACAAGACGGCAACGTTTCAGAATATCAGGCCACCCGATTTTTCTCGCATGATGAACGCGGCCAGGTGGTGGAGCCGCAAGTCGATGAAAACACTCGACGACTGCTGCTATCGACTCGCGCAAGTCTTGAGGCGACCCGCACAGGACTGAGGGGTACTTGGCTAGATGCAGACGGACCCGGTGGAAAGATTTCGTTGAAGCCGCTTCCATCGAGCGGCGGGATTGCCGACATCCGTCAGTGCGGTTCGTGGGACGAATTCAAGCAGTGGGCGGGCGAGGTGCGGGCGCAAGGCGGTGTCGCATTTCGCGGGCATGGATCGAACCAGTTCAGATTAGAAACAAGTCTGTACCGGTCGGGTAGAACGCGGTTGAACAGGTATTGTGCCGAGACGTTGCCAATCTTCCACTCGCATGTGGAAGCTGTAACCAACCGCCGCATCAACCTTGGGGACTCGGTTGACTATTCGGTGTTACTCGGCTTGGCGCAGCATCATGGTTTGCCGACGCCGCTGCTCGACTGGACTGGGTCGCCGTACATCGCGGCATTTTTCGGTTTTGCCGATGCATTAGAAAATCGGTCGTTGCGGTCGAGAGACAACCGCGTGCGTGTCTATGCGTTGACCCGCGAATTTGTTGAGCGGTTTTCACCGCCAATCGTGACCATTCCATTCCTTGAACCATACATGTTGTTCCTGTCTGTTTCAGCCAGAGACAATCCCCGCCTGTACGCCCAACAAGGACGCTTCCTTGTTTCCAACGTCGGAAACATTGAGCAGTTCATCTGCAATATTGAACGGCATCAGAATGTGCGGTATCTCATGGCCGCAGAGGTTCCAGCAGCATTTGCGTCCGAAGCGCTGGGTGATCTCGCGTTCATGGGGGTAACAGCGGCCACACTATTCCCCGGATTAGACGGAGTCTGTCGGATGTTGCGGCATGCAATGACGTTTGAAACCACTTCGCTGCCAACACCGGGGAAGCCGAGTGATGGAAGTGAATCAGCCGATTCTGCGTAAATCATCTTCCAAGAAACCAAGGCGGCAAGGTCCATAGTGTTTTCGATAGGTGAGTAAAGCGAACAGAGGGATATAGAATTGCAAGGTTCCGGCAAGATAATGAAAGAAAGCTGGCAACGATTCTATAGACCATCCGGGGATCATCATGAAAACCAAATTGATTGCTGTCTGCTTGTGCCTGATTTCAACCGTTGCATTTGCGCGAGGTGGCGGTCTTGGCGGCGGACACAGCAGCTACCATTCGAGCAGCAGCGGCGAACACTACGTCAGCGGATACACGCGTAGCAATGGCACCTATGTTGCGGAACATCAGCAAACCAACCCGAACGGGACAAAGTATGACAACTGGTCGTCGAAAGGGAACGTGAACCCCTATACCGGCAAAGAAGGGACCGTCGATCCGTCGAAGTAAGCTTGTCACGACAGCTGGGTAGCCTTGATAGGTCGCGTAGTGGCTTATCGACTCGAATGGCATAGCTGAATTCACCGGATTGCGTTTTGGCGCGAAACTCTCGGACGAGAAAACAGTATGGATGCAGGGTATGTGTACGTGCTTGCAAACAGCGCAATGCCGGGACTTGTGAAGGTTGGCCGAACAGCGCGAAGCACTGCCGAACGCGCTGCGGAATTGTCTCGCGCAACTGGTGTGCCGACACCGTTCATCGTTGTTTTCGAACAGTTGTTTGAAGATTGCGTTGCAGCAGAGGACTTCGTCCACACATATTTGCAATCCAAGGGCTTTCGTCCATCCGCTGACCGAGAGTTCTTTAACGCGCCGGTCGCTGACGTGGTTCGCGCCGTGATGTCCGCCATCGGTGCAGTCGAAAGCGTTTCGGCGCATGACAAAGTGAAGACGCCAAACGCAATGGACAGCATCTGTCCCGAGCCCGACATCAAGGCCCTAATAGGTGCAATGCAGTACTGGCTTCCTGTGCTGGACCGTGCGACTGATCTGTATTTTGGAAGGCCCAGCCTTCTGCAAGATTATCGAGCAGCTTTCGTCTCATTTAGCGAAGCCGCGAAACTCGGCAGCCTTGATGCATATGTGTATATTGGGAAAATGTACCGGGATGGAAAGGGAACTGCTAAAAACGTTACGTTAGCAATCGAGACGTTCAAAGAAGGTGCCCGCAAGGGAAGTGTCGCGTGCTGCTTCTACCTTGGAATGTTGTATGAAGAAGTCGAAGCTTTTGATAACGCAAACAAATGTTTCGCGGCCACTACAGAAGCACTCCTGCGATATGGTGCCGACGAGATCACCCTTACTACCAATGATCTCGCCGATTTCTTCAGGGTTTGCGCATGGCGGACTCGCCGAGAAATCGCATTCCGAAAATGGTTACAACCAGCGTTCGAGGACCTAATACGGCATAACCTACGAAGCGTCTTGGATGCGGCTCATGCTGAGAATATGAACGTGCTGAAAAAACCTGAGTACGCAGATATGGCAGCGCATTGGGATGAAACCCTTGATCGGATTCGCGCAATCGGTAGAGGAGAAGCCAATTCCGACCGCAGGGTCCTTGACGAGCGGTGCAAGTAGATTTGTTTGTCGATGCATCCTACCCAAGTTTCCGCGCCAGGTCGGTCGCAGAAGGATGGTAGTACCGCTTCAACATCGCCAAGCTGCGATGTCCCGAGACGGCGGCCAATTCGATGACGTTTGGCAGCTTCTGGGCTAGGCGTGTAATTGCAGTATGTCGCAGGTCGTGCCAGTGAAGGTCCTTGATGCCAGCACGTTTGCATGCCTTCCTGAACGCCGCGTGCAGCGTGTTGCCCTTGACCGGGATGACCCTTCCGTCAACGGAGCGTGGAAGGGCAGCCAAGGTAGCAACCGCTTTCTTGGACAGTGGGACAGTCCGTGCCATCCCGTTCTTGGTCATGGGTAGATGAGCGGTCTGGTCTCCAAGGTTGACATTCACCCACCGCATATCGATGAGTTCGCCACGCCGCATGCCCGTTTCTAGACTTAAGATGGTTGCGGGAAGCAGCCAAACGTTTATGCGACCAGCAGGGACAAGTTCTGCAAGAAGCCGTGCTTCTTCGTTGGCAGACAACACCCGATCACGGCCTTGTGGTGATGGTGGCTTACGAATCAACGCGACGGGGTTCGTGATGTTGATGTCCCACTCTCGACGCGCATGGTTGATGATCGCCGATAGATAGGCCAGTTCTCGAATCACCGTTGCTGGCTTCACTTGTTTGAGCCGTTCGTCGCGATAGGCCGCGACAGCCTTCGGGGTCAACGCGGCCATGCTGAGTTTCGCAAGTCGGGTGCGGCAAGTGGCCCGAAGCCGTGATATTTCGTCCGACCCGCTTCTCAGTGTTGGCATCACATCTGTGATGTAACGCTCGATCAAGTCTTCGAGCGTATTTGCTTCAGCCTCACTGCGACTCAGGAAGCTTCCCCGATCCATGTCGGCTTCGACGGATCGCGCCCACTGCTCAGCATCTTGGCGGGTGTTGAAAGTTTTGACTTCGACGGGAAATCCTCGACGGCGGATTCGTGCTTGCCATCTGTCTTTTCTACGCTGAATTGCGGCCATCCCTGTCCTCTTGTGGAGCAGGATTGGAGCAAGATCGATTTAAGCGTCCTTGTGTAAGCCAGCCGAGTTGGCAACGATCACCAAGGTTTGGCGGACAATGTCTTGAGCGCAGGTGAAAAAGATTATTAAAAACAACGTTTTAACTCTCCGCCACCCAATCCCCCGATTTCCCGCCGTGCTTCTCCAGCACCTTCACATCGGTGATCGTCATCCCGCGATCCACCGCCTTGCACATGTCGTACACAGTCAGTAACCCGACCTGCACGGCGGTCAGCGCTTCCATCTCCACGCCCGTTCGTCCCAGCGTTTCAACCTGAACCGTGCAATGCACGCCCGGCAGCGTGTCATCGAGTTCGAAATCCACCTTGACGCGCGTCAGCGCCAGCGGATGACACAACGGAATCAGATCGGCGGTGCGCTTCGAACCTTGAATCGCGGCGATCCGCGCGATGCCGATCACGTCGCCTTTCTTGGCGTTGCCGTCGCGAATCAGCGCGAACGTCTCCGGCAGCATGCGAATCGAGCCGCGCGCAATTGCAATGCGCTTGGTCTCCTGCTTGCCGCCGACGTCCACCATATGCGCCTGGCCGGCGGCGTCGAAATGAGTGAGTTCAGGCATGGTTGGGCTCCTTCAGAGGGCGCCTATCATAGCAGTGCGGTAAAGCCGCACGGCGGCGGCACTGCGTTTGCGCGGGCCAAAACGTCATCAGTCATCACCCGCCGTCGGCGCAAGCGGCGCGGGAATCATCGGAGACACCGAATCGCAATGACGCGAATCACATGAATTCCCGCGACGACTGATTACAATTGCCCTATGCCCGCTATCTTAGTCCGAGCGGCGGGCGTCGCTTTCCGACTTCGTCATATCGGCCTCGCGATGCGTCCGAAACGGTTCCTTGCTGCGTTGTTGTCTGTCGCGCTGGCAGCGCCGCCGGGCGCGTTCGCGCAATCGCACGGCGTATCGAGCATGGCGCTCAACACGTTGCCCGCCGAACCACCGCTGGTCAGCGGCCCGGCCGATGCCTACGCCGATCCGCTTGTCCCGCCCGATATCGCGCAAGGCGTGTTCGGCGTGTACGGCGGCGCGCAGAGCCGCTTCTCCGGCAATACCGGTGTGAACACCAATTGGCGTGCACCGATCGTCACGCAGCAATTACCCGATCTGGGCAGCGGCGGCTCGGGCTCGCTCACGCCGCAGGCCGAGCGCAAACTCGGCGAACGCGTGATGCGCGAGTTGCGCCGCGACCCCGACTATCTCGACGACTGGCTGGTGCGCGACTATCTGAACTCGGTTGCCGCGAAACTTGCCGCGGCGGCGAGCGCGCTGTACATCGGCGGATATCGTCCGGACTTCGATCTATTTGCCGTGCGCGACCCGCAGATCAACGCCTTCTCGCTGCCTGGCGGTTTTATCGGCGTGAACACCGGCCTGATCGTGGCCACGCAGACCGAGTCCGAGTTGGCATCGGTGCTGGGTCACGAAATGGGACACGTCCTGCAACGGCACATCTCGCGCATGATCACGACCGGCGAACGCAGCACCTATGCGGCGCTCGCCGGCCTGTTGTTCGGTGTGCTCGCCGGCGTTCTCGCGCACAGCGGCGACCTGGGCAGCGCAATTGCGATCGGCGGCCAAGCGTACGCGGTTGACAACCAGTTGCGTTTCTCACGTTCCGCCGAGCACGAGGCGGACCGCGTCGGCTTTCTGCTGCTTGCCGGCGCCGGCTACGATCCTTACGCAATGACGACCTTCTTCGGCCGCCTCGATCGTGCCGCGATGAGCGACACGGGCATCCCGGCGTACGCGCGCACCCATCCGCTGACGGGCGAACGGATTGCCGACATGGAGGACCGTGCGCGCCGCGCGCCTTACCGGCAACCGCATCAATCGGCCGAATATGGTTTTGTGCGAGCGCGCGCGCGCCTGCTGCAGGACCGTTCGCGTAGCGAGTACGGCGACGAGATTTCGCGCTTGCGCTCAGAGATCGAGGACCGCACGGCGGTCAACGTCGCGGCGAACTGGTACGGCATCGCGTATGGGCAGATGCTGCTTGAGCGTTACGACGACGCGGCAGCGTCGCTGGCGTCGTCCCGCGCCGCGTTCGCGACGGGCGAGCAGGCCGAGGGCGGCTCGGCGCGCAGTTCGCCGAGCCTCGACGTGTTGTCCGCCGACATCGCGCGGCGCGCCGGCCGCGACGACGAGGCCGCGCGTCTGGCCGAGTTGGCGCAGAAGCGCTGGCCGCAATCGAACGCCGCAATCGACATGCATATCCGCACCTTGCTGACCTTGCGCCGCTTTGCCAATGCTCAGTCGCTTGCGCAAAAGGAGACTCGCGCCCAGCCCGATCAGCCTGCCTGGTGGCTGTATCTCGCCCAGGCTAGCGCGGGCACGGGCGATGCGTTGACACAGCATCGTGCGATGGCCGAGAAATTCGCGCTCGAGGGAGCGTGGCCTTCGGCGATCCGGCAATTGAAGGACGCGCGAGATCTGAAGACGATCGGCTACTACGACCTCGCGACCGTCGACGCGAGGCTGCATGAGATGGAGAGCCGCTATAAGGAGGAGCGGCTGGACGAGAAGAGTTAGCCCAGCGCGCAGGCTAGTGCTTAAGCGCCAGCGGCTGCGGGACTCGGCACAAATTTAAACCGCGCAGCAACATCGCCTCGCCGCACAGCCTGCAGCGGCAACACAACCTGGTTGTTCCAGCGAAACTCTCCGCTCATGGAGTCGTCCGCCAGCGTTGCATGGTCGGAAAACACCTCGAGATCGTGGTCGTGCAAGACGGCGATTCTCGGCGGCGTCGCGCTATCGGTAAACAGAATCCCGCCTTCTTCATCGATCAATACGGCTGCGGGCTCGAACGCGCCGCCCGCTTGATCCTGCAAGGCGAGCGCGCCGCCAGCATCGGCATCGGCCGACAACCTCACCACCCACGGCGTATAGCCCAACTCGACATACACGCGCTGCGGGCCGTTCTGAAAAAACCACTGGCCGCGCTCGTCGGCGTCGTAATTCCGGTTGATGAACCCGAGCAACGCTTCGTGGCGGATCGGCACACCGGGCGAACCGCTCGCCTGCGCGGCCTCGTCGCGCATGCGCCAGTTGCCGCGCCTGTCCAGCATCAGCCACCCTGTGCAACTCGGTACATTCGGCCACTTGGCCAAAGCCTGCTTGACGATGTCATCCATGATCGACGTGTCGCTCCAGATAGCCGAACACGCGCCGCGAAAGCCAGTCGATGCGGCCCGGAAACGGCCCGGTCATAAAGCCGGCGTGGCCGCCGTGCTTGGGTTGGTCGAGTTCCACGGCCGCCGACACTTCATGCCGCGACGGCAACGCCTCAGCCGGCAGGAACGGATCGTTGCGCGCGTTCAGCACCAGCGTCGGCACCTGAATGTGCGGCAGCAGTGGACGCGTGGTCGCCGTGCTCCAGTAGTCGTCGGTATCGCGAAAGCCGTGCAGCGGCGCGGTCACCACGTTGTCGAACTCGTACATGGTGCGGCTCGCCAGCATCGCGTCACGGTCGAACAGGCCGGGAAACTGCACCAGCTTCTGTTCGGCCTTCTGCTTGAGCGTCTTCAGGAAACTGCGCGTGTAGATGAGGCCGAAGCCCTGCGACAACGCGCGGCCGCCGGCATGCACGTCGATGGGCGTCGAAATCGCCGCGGCGGCCGAGATCACCGACGCCGCGTCCTCGCGGCGTTCACCCAGCCAGCGCAGCAGCACATTGCCGCCGAGCGACACGCCGGCCGCCACGATCGACCCGCGATGCGCGGCGCGCAAACGCCGCAACACCCAGTCGACTTCGTTGCTATCGGCGAGATGGTAGAAGCGCGGCAGCCGGTTCAACGGTCCGCTGCAACTACGAAAGTGCGGCACGACGCCGTGCCAGCCGTACTCGCGCGCGGCCGCCATCAACGAGGCGGCGTAGTGCGAGCCCGAGCTGCCTTCGAGGCCGTGAAACAGCACGAAGAGCGGGGCGGTATCGGCGGGCACGTGAGGTGAAGCGCCGGGCGTGAGCGCGGATCCGGGCTGGCCGTCATGCTGCACCCAGTCGAGATCGATGAAATCGCCATCGGGCGTGTCCCAGCGCTCGCGTCGAAACGAGACCGCGGGGCGGCGCGCGAACAGCGACGGGACGATAGTCTGCGCATGCCGGTTCGGCAGCCAGAGCGGCGCACGGTAGAGCAACTCGACAGTGGCCTCGACAGTCGCCTCGACGGCGGCCGCGGCGCGTGCCGCGCCCGAAGGAGCGGATTGATCGTGCGTCGTGCCCAAAAGGGACTTCCTGCGGGGCGTGCTCATGCCTGCTTCAAAACAAATAAGTGAAACGCGCGGCGCGCGTCAGTGCAGCGACCCCTGGCCGTGCCGCATCTTCGTGGCGAACTGGCTGGCGGCCTCGTTAGGCATCGGACTCGCGTGAATGTGCGCGATGCGCCATTCGCCGCGTTCGTGGACCATCACATAAGTCGTGAACACCATGGCAGGCGTGGCCTTCGGGTCAGCCGGCCGGTGCGCTTCGGCGATCGCATAGACCACGGTGCCGAGGCTGTCGTAGACGCGGATATCGAGCGGTTCGATGAAAACCGGCGCGGTTTCGAGCTGGATCTGCAAGCCGGCGCGAATGCTGTCGAGGCCGTGCAGGTGGGAGCCGTCGGCGCAGATACAGCTCACGAACTCTTCATCGATCCACAGACCCATCAAGCTGTCGATATTGACCTCGGCGACGGCCTGGTAATAGGCGTTCAGGGTATCGGCGGCGGCTTCGAAGATATGGGCAAAACGTGGCATGGCTCGTCAGTCTCTTGTGCGCGGCGCGCGGTTGCGGGACAGCGGTCAGCGGGACAGTCCGGGGCACCGGACAATCGCACCCGAGCGCCAGAATGCCCGCGCCGCAAGGCGCGAACATGACGCGACGCGCTCAGGGGCGTGCGGTGTTGCGTGCAAGTGTCAGCGGCTGTTAGCGTTGCGCGAGCAACATGCCGCGCAAATCGCCGAATACCTGCTCGGCGCTCAACTGCTTCAGGCAGTTCAGATGGCCGAGCGGACACTCGCGCTCAAAACAGGGGCTGCATTCGAGATGAAGCCATTGTACCTTCGCAAGCTCGGACAAGGGCGGCGTGTGGCGCGGATCGGTCGAACCGTACACGGCTACCAGCGGCCGGCGCAGCGCGGCGGCCACGTGCATCAGACCGGAATCGTTGGTCACGACCGCGTTGGCGCGCGAGATCAGCGCGCACGCCTCGCCCAGCGCGGTCTGGCCGCACAGGTTGCGCACGTTCGGCGCTCGTTCGGCGATGGCCTGCGCGAGCGGTGCGTCTTTCGGCGAACCGAGCGCGACGATCTGCGTGTACGGGAACGACTGGCCGACCATTTGCGCGAGCGACGCGAAGTGCTCGGGCGGCCAGCGCTTGGCCGGGCCGTATTCGGCGCCGGGACAGAACACCAGCAGCGGCACGCGCGTGTCGAGATTGAAGCGCGCGGAGACGCGCGACGCTTCGTTCAGGTCCGCGTCGAGGCGCGGCATCGGCAGGTCGTCGGGCAACTTGGCGCCGGGCGCGTAGGCGAGGGCGGCGTATTGGCCAACCATCGGCGGGCGCTCGTCCTTGCGCGGATTCGCGTGACGCACGTTCAACAGACCGTAGCGGCTTTCGCCGGTATAGCCGATGCGCAACGGAATGCCCGCCATCCACGGAATCAGCGCCGACTTGAGCGAGTTCGGCAGCACGTAGGCGGCGTCGTAGCCCACGTCGCGCAAGTCGCTCGCCAACTGCCAGCGGCGCAGCATTTGCAACTTGCCGTGCGCGAGATCCGTGGCGTAGACGTCGCGGATTTCCGGCATGCGTTCGAGCACGGGCGCGACCCACGAGGGCGCGACCGCGTCGATGACGATGCGCGGATGCAATTTCACGAGGCGCGCAAACAGCGGCTGCGCCATCAATGCGTCACCGATCCAGTTCGGTGCGATAACCAACGCGCGACGCATCAGAGTGAGTGTCCGGTGTCGAAACGAAACCCCGCGCAAGCCTTGCGCGTGGCATTCGGATAAGTAAAAGGGGAAAAGCCGCACGCCGCGTGACGCGCTTCCGGGATGGCCGGAGACGCCGCGGCGGCGGCGCTGCTGTGACGTGCCTGCTTTCGGATCGGGCGGCGAGTTCGCGTTGGTGTGATCACCGTTTGCTGCGCCACCGCCGCTGGTCCGTCGCACGACAAACCAGACCGCGCAACATGCAATCGATCACGAAGCGAACCCCGCAACGCAACCCGCAGCGAAGCGGGCAGCCGACCCGGCAAGCGTCGCCACACGCAACCAGTGCTCAATGCGCCGTGTTCAATGACCTCTGACCACTTCGCCGTCGCGCAGCTTGTAACGCGTGCTGCAGTACGGGCACTTGGCTTCGCCGTGCGTGACGTCGATAAAGACACGCGGATGCGCGCTCCAGCGCGGCATGGCCGGATTCGGGCAGTACGCCGGCAGGTCTTTTGCCGACAGTTCGACCAGCGGCATTTCCTTGATTTCGCTCATGAGACGTTCTCGTTGTATGCAGGGTGCGTGCGGTGCGCCGGTGAAGCCCGGCGCAGCGCGCGTTAGATCTTGGTCAGCCAGTGCGCGTACTTGTCGCTCTTGCCGTTCACGATGTCGAAGAAGCCTGTTTGCAGCTTCTCGGTGATCGGGCCGCGTGCGCCCGAGCCGATCGTGCGGTTGTCGAGTTCGCGGATCGGCGTGACTTCGGCGGCGGTGCCCGTGAAGAACGCTTCGTCGCAGGTATAGACCTCGTCGCGCGTGATGCGCTTTTCGATCACCTGGATGCCCGCGTCGCGCGCCAGCGTGATGACCGTGTCGCGCGTGATGCCGTCGAGGCACGACGACAGGTCCGGCGTGTACAGCTTGCCGTTGTTCACAAGGAAGAAGTTTTCGCCCGAGCCTTCCGACACGTAACCGTCCACGTCGAGCAGCAGCGCTTCGTCGTAGCCGTCGGCGATGGCTTCCTGGTTGGCGAGGATCGAGTTCACGTACCAGCCCGACGCCTTGGCGCGGACCATCGACACATTCACGTGATGGCGCGTGAACGACGAGGTCTTCACGCGGATGCCCTTGGCGATGCCGTCTTCACCGAGGTAAGCGCCCCACGGCCAGGCCGCGATCGCCACGTGGATGGTGTTGCCCTTGGCCGACACGCCGAGCTTTTCCGAGCCGACCCAGATGATCGGGCGCAGGTAGCAGGACTCGAGCTTGTTTTCGCGGACCACTTCGCATTGCGCGGCGGCGAGCGTTTCGTGGTCGAACGGCACGTCCATCTGAAAGATCTTGGCCGAGTTCAGCAGACGCTTGGTGTGTTCCTGCAGCCGGAAAATCGCGGTGCCGCCGTCCGCCGTCTTGTAGGCGCGTACGCCCTCGAAGACGCCCATGCCGTAATGCAGCGTGTGGGTAAGCACGTGGATCTTGGCATCGCGCCAGTCGATGAGCTTGCCATCCATCCAGATCTTGCCGTCGCGGTCGGCCATTGACATACGATTCTCCAACTGGTGCGTTATGAGTGCCCCACACCTGGCGCTTCGCGTCAGGCCCCGACGGGGCAGGAAAACCTGGGACGGTCCGGTGTTTTCCAGTGAGGTGTGCCCCAAGGGGACTTCCTTCGGGGCGTAGCGAGGACGTCATTTTAGCGTCTTTTGCACACGGAACGGGCATTTGGCCGTATTCCGGACGCTATAATCCGGCACACGCATAATTCAAATCCGAATGCGCCAGCGGGTGCTTGACGACCTGGCGCTGACTTCCCATCGTTGCAGCGCCCTTGCGCGCCCGCGTTTCGCCCCCATGCTCGCTCGCCTGTCAGATATCGATCGCCGTGCCTTCCGCGAAGGCGCGCGCGACTATTCGCCCACGCTGATGGCGATTTTCTCCTGGGGCCTCGTCACCGGCATTGCCATGAGCAAATCGGTGCTCACGTTGCCGCAGGCGCTCACCATGTCGCTGCTCTGCTACGCCGGGTCGTCGCAACTGGCGGTGCTGCCGCTGCTCGCCGCCAAGCTGCCGGTCTGGACCGTGCTGCTCACGGCAGCGATGGTCAATACGCGTTTCGTGATCTTCAGCGTTGGTCTCGCGCCGCATTTTTCCTATCTGTCGATGTGGCGGCGTATCGTGCTCGGCTACTTCAACGGCGACGTGATTTATTTGCTGTTCCAGAAGAAGAGCTTCCCGACCGGCTATGTGCCGGGCAAGGAAGCGTATTTCTGGGGCATGGCGATATGCAGCTGGCTGTCGTGGCAGGTGTCGTCGATTGCCGGCATTTTGCTGGCGAGCCTGATTCCCGATAACTGGGGCCTCGCGCTGGCGGGCACGCTGGCGTTGCTGCCCATCATGGTGTCGGCGATCGCGACGCGCTCCACGCTGGTCGCGGTCAGCGTCGCCGGCGTGGTGTCGCTGCTCGCATTCGACCTGCCGTACCGGCTCGCGCTGCCGCTCGCGGTGATCGCGGCGATCGTCGCCGGCAGCGCCGCCGACCTGATGGTCGAGCGCGCCGACTTGCGCCGCATCCGTAACAGCGCCGGAGATTCCCGATGACATCCACACAGATCTGGCTGGCCATTTTCGGCATGACAGTCGTCACCGCCCTGACACGCGCGATGTTTCTAATCGGCGGCGAGCGCACCGTTTTGCCGGCGCGGGTTCAGCGCATGCTCCGCTATGCGCCGGCCGCGGCGCTCGCCGCCGTGGTCCTGCCGGACGTGCTGGCAACGCCCGACGGCCTGTCCTTCGCGCCGTCGAACCATGAGTTCTACGCCGCGCTGTCAGGTCTTGCGTGGTTTTTGTGGCGGCGCACCATGCTCGGCACGATTGTCGTCGGAATGGTTGTGTTCACGTTGTTGCGCCTCTTCATGTGATTGAAGAAGCGGGAAATGTTGCGTTGCGGAATCGGCGCCGTATCCTCCAAATACGGGACATTCGCCCGGTCGCGGGTCAGAAGGCTGTGTGGATCAGTTAAAATGGTTGTTTCCGGGATGAGCGCGCCGCTGCAAGGCGCGCGGGCCGCGGCCCTGCCGCCGGCACCCGATTCAGTGGAGCCGCTGCCGTGCCTGAGCGCTGGAGTTCACCGCGCTTGAGTGCCGCGCGTCGTCCGCCACCGCCTTCTCATCAACTCGCACACACACGCCCATGAACAAGGTATTGCGTCTCTCCGATCTGATCGCCGAAGGCAAGCTATCCGGCAAACGCGTGTTCATCCGCGCCGATCTGAACGTGCCGCAGGACGATCAAGGCAACATCACCGAAGACACCCGTATCCGCGCCTCCGTGCCGGCCATCAAGGCTGCGCTCGACGCAGGCGCCGCCGTGATGGTCACGTCGCACCTGGGCCGTCCGACCGAGGGCGACTTCAAGCCGGAAGATTCGCTGGCGCCGGTTGCGAAGCGTCTGGCCGAACTGCTTGGCCGTGACGTGCCGCTGGTGGCGAACTGGGTCGAAAACGGCGTGAACGTCGCGCCGGGCTCGGTCGTGCTGCTGGAAAACTGCCGCGTCAACAAGGGCGAGAAGAAGGATTCCGACGAGCTCGCGCAAAAAATGGCGAAGCTCTGCGACATCTACGTGAACGACGCGTTCGGCACCGCGCACCGCGCCGAAGCGACCACGCATGGCATCGCCAAATACGCGCCCATCGCGTGCGCCGGCCCGTTGCTGGCCGCCGAGCTCGAAGCGCTCGGCAAGGCGCTGGGCGCGCCGAAGCGTCCGCTGGTGGCGATCGTCGCCGGCTCGAAGGTGTCGACCAAACTGACCATTCTGAAGTCGCTCGCCGACAAGGTCGATCAACTGATCGTGGGCGGCGGCATCGCCAACACGTTCATGCTGGCCGCCGGCCTGAAGATCGGCAAGTCGCTCGCCGAAGCCGATCTGCTGAACGAAGCCAAAGCCATTATCGACGCCGCGAAAGCGCGCGGCGCCTCTGTGCCGATCCCGACCGACGTGGTCACGGCCAAGGAGTTTTCGCCGACCGCCAAGGCCGAGGTCAAGGCCGTCGCCGACGTTCAAGACGACGACATGATTCTCGACATCGGACCGGAAACGGCCAAGGTGCTCGCGGCGCAACTGGAAAAGGCCGGCACGATCGTGTGGAACGGCCCGGTCGGCGTGTTCGAATTCGACCAGTTCGGCAACGGCACGAAGACGCTCGCGGACGCCATCGCCAAGTCGTCGGCGTTCTCGATTGCCGGCGGCGGCGATACGCTTGCGGCGATCGCCAAGTACGGCATCCACGACAAGGTCAGCTATATCTCGACGGGCGGCGGCGCCTTCCTCGAGTTCCTCGAAGGCAAGAAGCTGCCGGCCGTCGAAGTTCTGGAATCGCGGGCTTAACGTGGCGACGCGCTCCCCAACGGCAAAGTCTGCAAAAGCGCGTGGCGGCAAGCCGCGCAACACTGCAGCAGCAACGGCAGGGGAGCGCGCGGCGCGCTCCGCCGCCACTCCGGCAGCGGCCGAATCTGCGGTTGATGCCGCGGTCGGTTCAGTTAGCCAGCAGCAAGAAAAATCCGGGTCGCCCCTCGCGCTCGCGGAATTGACCACTGCCAGTGAGGCAGCGGAATTGTCCAGCGCAGATGCTGTGCAGACCGCCTCGCCATCCGCAGAACTCCCCGACGAAGAACTCGCCCCTCAACCGGCGCCCCCCGTGCTGGTATCGAATACCGCTTCACACTATAAAGCGACGCTGGTTTCAACCGGCGCGCAGCCCCCGGCAGCATCCTTCGGTGCGCAGCCTCCGCATCCGACTCGCAGCGCTCTTTCCAGCGATCTCACCCAGACGAGGAGACTCATGCATCGCGCCACCAAGATTGTCGCCACCATCGGCCCGGCTTCCAATACGCCGGAAATCCTGCTGCAAATGATTCAGGCGGGGCTGGACGTGGTGCGGCTCAATTTCTCGCACGGCACCGCCGACGACCATCGCCAGCGCGCCGATTTCGTGCGCGAGGCGGCCCGCCAGGCCGGCCGCGAAGTCGCCATCATGGCAGACCTGCAAGGCCCGAAAATCCGGGTCGGCAAATTTGAAAACGGCAAGATCATGCTCGTCGCCGGCGAGCCGTTCATCCTCGACGCCGACTGCGAACTCGGCAACGAGCAGCGCGCCGGTCTCGACTACAAAGACCTGCCGCGCGACCTGAAACCGGGCGACGTGCTGTTGCTTAACGACGGCCTGATCGTGCTGAACGTCTCGCGCGTGATCGGCAATGAGATCCACACGGTCGTCAAGATCGGCGGCGAGCTGTCGAACAACAAGGGTATCAACCGCCAGGGCGGCGGCTTGTCCGCGCCGGCGCTGACCGCCAAGGACATGGAAGACATTCGCACCGCCATGTCGCTCGGCGTCGATTATGTCGCGGTATCGTTCCCGAAGAACGCCACCGACATGGAAATGGCCCGCCAGCTGGCGAACATCGCCGGCGCGCCGTTCGGCATCAAGCCGAAGATGATCGCCAAAATCGAGCGCGCGGAAGCCATTCCGGCGCTGCAAGGCATCCTCGACGCATCGGACGGCATCATGGTCGCGCGCGGCGACTTGGCCGTGGAAGTGGGGAATGCCGCAGTCCCCGCGCTGCAAAAGCGGATGATCCGTATGGCGCGCGAATCGAACAAGTTCGTGATCACCGCCACGCAGATGATGGAGTCGATGATCCACGCGCCGGTGCCGACCCGCGCCGAAGTGTCGGACGTCGCCAACGCCGTGCTGGACGGCACGGACGCGGTGATGCTGTCGGCGGAATCGGCGGCGGGCAAGTATCCGGTGCAGACCATCGAGACCATGGCGGCGATCTGTATCGAAGCCGAGAAGTCGGAGCAGTCGGAACTGGACAAGGATTTCCTCGACCGCACGTTCACGCGGATCGACCAGTCGATCGCGATGGGTGCGCTGTTCACGGCGTTTCATCTCGGCGCGAAGGCGATCGTGGCGTTGACCGAATCCGGCTCGACCGCGCTGTGGATGTCGCGCCATTGGACCCACGTGCCGATTTTCGCACTCACGCCGCGGGTCGGCAGCGAGCGGGCCATGGCGCTGTACCGCAACGTGACTTCGCTGCATCTGGACACCAACACCGACCGCGACACCGCGTTGCAGCAGGCGTTGGAGACCGTGGTCAGCAAGGGTTACGCGTCGCGCGGCGACATGGTGGTGCTGACTGTCGGCGAGCCGATGGGTCAGGCCGGCGGCACGAATACGCTGAAGATCGTGCGGGTCGGCGAACCGTATTGACCATGCAGCAACCATTCTGCGTGGGATCGGAGCGCGCTGCGTGGGACCGGAGTCAGTGCTGAAGCACTCACTCCGGATCGACAAAGCGCTGAAGCGCTAGCTCCGATCGACACAGCAGACTGCTCGATCGGCACGGGTCTGATTGGGCGAAGCAGGCTGGCATGCTCCGCGAGAGGCGGCGCACAGGCTCAAATCGCGCGTTGCAGCGGCAAGGACCGCGCCGCGCTTTAGAGAATGTGTGAACGGGTATGCAGCTTGCTTCGCGATAAAATCGCCCAAAAGATGCCGACGGCACAAGAATTCGTTTCAATCTATGGAGTTACAGCATGCCTCTCGTATCAATGCGTCAACTGCTGGACCATGCCGCTGAAAACGGCTACGGCCTTCCGGCATTCAACGTGAACAATCTGGAGCAAGTGCAGGCAATCATGGCGGCGGCCGACAAGGTCAACGCTCCGGTTATCATGCAGGCGTCGGCCGGCGCGCGTAAGTACGCGGGCGAAGCGTTTCTGCGGCACCTGATCGAAGCCGCGGTCGAGTCGTATCCGCATATTCCGGTCGTGATGCACCAGGACCACGGGCAGTCGCCGGCGGTCTGCATGGCGGCAATCCGCAGCGGTTTCACCAGCGTGATGATGGACGGTTCGCTCGAAGCCGACGGCAAGACGGTCGCTTCGTACGAGTACAACGTGGACGTGTCGCGCAAGGTCGTGGAAGCGGCGCACTCGATCGGCATCACGGTGGAAGCGGAACTGGGCGTGCTCGGTTCGCTGGAAACCATGAAGGGCGACAAGGAAGACGGTCACGGCGCGGAAGGCACGATGACGCGCGAGCAGCTGTTGACCGATCCGGAGCAGGCTGCCGACTTCGTCAAGCTGACCCAGTGCGACGCGCTGGCCATCGCGATCGGTACGTCGCACGGCGCCTACAAGTTCAGCAAGAAGCCCACGGGCGACATTCTGTCGATCCAGCGCATCAAGGAAATCCACCAGCGCATTCCGAACACGCACCTGGTGATGCACGGTTCGTCGTCGGTGCCGCAGGAACTGCTGGCTGAAATCCGCGAATTCGGCGGCGACATGAAGGAAACTTACGGCGTGCCGGTCGAGGAAATCCAGGAAGGTATCAAGAACGGCGTGCGCAAGGTCAATATCGACACCGACCTGCGTCTGGCGATCACCGGTGCGATCCGCCGCTATATGGCGACCAACCCGGGTAAGTTCGATCCGCGCGATTACCTGAAGCCGGCGCGCGAAGCGGCGATGAAGATCTGTGTCGAGCGCTACATGCAATTCGGCTGCGAAGGCCAGGCCGGCAAGATCAAGCCGGTCACGCTTGATAAAATCGCGGAGAAGTACAAATCGGGCGAGCTCGCGCAAGTCGTCCGCTAAGCTATCAACATGCACTGCACCTGGCCGTTTGGCCAGGTTGTCGTTCGATCGCCGTTCCCGCATCATCCGGGGAACGGCGTTTCCCTTTTGTTCCGGTCACACTTTTTGCCTCACTTTTAGCGAACCACGACGATGTCTACCCTCTACGAATCCACGCTCCGCTCGCTGCCGCTGCTCGGCCGCGGTAAAGTCCGCGACAACTATGCGGTGGGCAACGACCAGTTGCTGATCGTCACGACCGACCGTCTGTCGGCGTTCGACGTCATCATGGGCGAGCCGATTCCGAATAAGGGACGCGTGCTCAATGAAATGGCGAACTTCTGGTTCGAGAAACTCAAGCACGTGGTGCCGAACCACCTCACGGGCGTCGCGCCCGAATCCGTGGTGGCGGCGGACGAAGTCGAGCAGGTCAAGGGCCGCGCGGTCGTCGTGACGCGCCTCGAGCCGATTCTCGTCGAAGCCGTGGTGCGCGGCTATCTGGCCGGCAGCGGCTGGAAAGACTACCAGGCAACCGGTTCGGTGTGCGGCGTGGAATTGCCGCCGGGTTTGCAGAACGCGCAGAAGCTGCCCGAGCCGATCTTCACGCCGGCAGCCAAGGCCGAAATGGGCCATCACGACGAAAACATCACCTACAACGAGATGGAGCGCCGCATCGGCACCGAACTGTCGGCTACGATCCGCGACATCTCGATCAAGCTGTACAAGGAAGCCGCTGATTACGCGGCCACGCGCGGCATCATCATCGCGGATACGAAGTTCGAATTCGGTCTGGACAACCACGGCAAGCTGTATCTGATGGACGAGGCGCTGACCGCGGATTCGTCGCGCTTCTGGCCGGCCGACCAGTATCAGGTCGGCACCAATCCGCCGTCGTTCGACAAGCAGTTCGTGCGCGACTGGCTCGAAACCCAGCCGTGGAAGAAAGAGCCGCCGGCGCCGAAGTTGCCGGACGACGTTGTCACGAAGACGGGCGAGAAGTACCAGGAAGCGCTCGAACGCCTGACCGGACATAAGCTCGCCTGATTACGCGCACCGGTTGGATCTGCTCCGCGTGAGAAAGCGCGGGGCCGCCCGCAAATTTTCCGCCGCGCAGTAAGTCCCCTTTGCGGGTCACCCGTTCGGGGCCGGGCGCGAAGGGACAGGTTCTGGGGCGCTCTCAAGAAACAAGGAAGCCGTAAGATGAGTGAAGCACAAACCGCCCATACGCATGGCGCGCCGGTTATCGGTGTGCTGATGGGCTCCAGTTCCGACTGGGAAGTCATGAAGAACGCCGTGGCCATTCTGCAGGAGTTCGGCGTGCCCTACGAAGCGAAGGTCGTGTCCGCGCACCGCATGCCCGACGAAATGTTCGCCTATGCTGAAAGCGCGCGTGAGCGTGGCATTCGCGCGATCATCGCCGGCGCGGGCGGCGCGGCGCATCTGCCGGGCATGCTGGCCGCCAAGACCACGGTGCCGGTGCTCGGCGTGCCGGTGGCAAGCAAGTACCTGAAGGGCGTCGATTCGTTGCATTCGATCGTGCAGATGCCCAAGGGCGTGCCGGTCGCCACGTTTGCGATCGGCGAAGCAGGCGCGGCGAACGCGGCGCTGTTCGCGGTGTCGTTGTTGAGCGGCACGAGCGACGAGTATGCGGAGAAACTGGCTGCGTTCCGCGTGCGCCAGAACGAAGCGGCCCACGCCATGGTGTTGCCGGCGCTGTAAGCGCACAGACTGATTGCTTGAAGACGTCCCCCTGTCCGACCCCCGGCCGGGTGCCTGCCATCGCATTGCACGCACGCATTGCACACAGCACCCGGCCGCGACCGACCACTAAGATGAACCCAGACAACACACCGGTTTCACCGATTCTGCCCGGCGCATGGCTTGGCATGGTCGGTGGCGGCCAGCTCGGCCGCATGTTCTGTTTCGCCGCTCAGGCCATGGGCTACCGCGTCGCCGTGCTCGATCCGGACGAAAACAGTCCGGCGGGCGCCGTTGCCGACCGCCATTTGCGCGCGGCCTACGACGACGAAACGTCGCTGACCGAACTCGCGCGGCTGTGCGCGGCGGTGTCGACCGAATTCGAGAACGTGCCGGCCGCGAGCCTCGACTTCCTCGCGCGGACTACCTTCGTGAGTCCGGCTGGGCGCTGCGTCGCCGTGGCCCAGGACCGCATTGCCGAGAAACGCTTCATCGCGTCATCGGGCGTGACGGTTGCGCCTCACGTGGTGATCGAATCGTCGGATGCGCTGGCCGCGCTCGACGACACGAAGCTCGAAGCCGTGCTGCCGGGCATTCTCAAGACTGCCCGCATGGGCTACGACGGCAAAGGCCAGATTCGCGTGCGCAACGCGGAGGAAGTACGTGAGGCGCATGCGTCGCTCGGCGGCGTGCCGTGCGTGCTGGAAAAGCGTTTGCCATTGAAGTTCGAAGTGTCCGCGCTGATCGCGCGGGCGGCGAGCGGCGCGTCGGTGGTCTATCCGCTCGCGCAGAACACGCATCGCGACGGCGTGCTGTCGCACACCATCGTCCCGGCACCCGACGCGAGTCCCACGTTGGTCCAGCAGGCGCAACAGGCCGCGCTGCAAATCGCCGACAAGCTCGGTTATGTGGGCGTGCTGTGCGTCGAGTTCTTCATTCTCGAAGATGGTTCGCTGGTGGCCAATGAAATGGCGCCGCGCCCGCACAATTCCGGCCACTACACGGTCGACGCCTGCGCGACCAGCCAGTTCGAGCAGCAGGTGCGCGCCATGACCGGCATGCCGCTCGGCGACACGCGCCAGCATTCACCGGCCGTCATGCTGAACATTCTCGGCGACGTGTGGTTTCCGGACGGCCCGAAGCGCGCGGCCGTCACGCCGCCGTGGCACGAAGTCGCCGCTATGCCGGCAGCGCGTCTGCATCTGTATGGCAAGGAAGAGGCGCGCTGCGGCCGCAAGATGGGTCACGTGAACTTCACGGCGGCCACGCTCGAAGAAGCCCGCACGGCCGGACGTGATTGCGCGCGGCTGCTGCACATCCTCACGAGCTGACACAAGCGCCATGCCGGATCAACAGAAAGCCGCCGAGGGCGCATTGCCTGTGAGCGCCGTGCAGATCGAACACGCGGCGGCGCTGCTCGACGCGGGAGGCCTGGTCGCGTTTCCTACGGAGACGGTGTACGGTCTCGGCGGCGACGCCGAGAGTCCCGACGCGGTTGCGCGCATTTACGCGGCGAAGGGCAGGCCGGCGAATCATCCGGTGATCGTGCATCTCGCGCCGCAAGGCGATCCGAACTACTGGGTCGAGCATTTGCCCGCGGAGGCGCAGCGATTGATCGACGCGTTTTGGCCGGGGCCGCTCACGCTGATCCTCAAGCGCGCCGCGCGCATTCCTGCGGCAGTTAGCGGCGGGCAGGATTCAGTGGGGCTGCGCTGCCCGTCGCATCCTGTCGCGCAAGCATTGCTCGAGGCGTTCAGCGCATTGCGCAACGGGCATGGCGGCGTGGCGGCGCCGTCGGCGAATCGGTTCGGACATGTGAGCCCGACGACGGCGCAACATGTGCGCGACGAGTTCGGCGACGCGATTCATGTGCTGGACGGCGGCGCGTCGGACGTCGGTATCGAATCGACCATTCTGGATTTGTCGCGCGGCTTTCCGGCGCTGTTGAGGCCGGGGCGTGTGACCCCGCAAGATATCGCCGACGTGCTTGGCGAGGCGCCGCGCCTGCCGGACGGCTCGGATGCGACCGCGCCGCGGGCTTCCGGCACGCTGAAGGCGCACTACGCGCCGCGCACGCCGTTGGCGCTATTGCCGTTCGTCGCGCTGGAGGCTTTGCTTGCCGCGCGGCAAGAGGATGAGCGCGTGGCGTTGGTGGCGCGCGCGTCGCGTGCTGGGCATTGGGCCGATGCTGAAGGCGTGCATTTCATTGCTGCACCTGAAGATCCGCATGTCTATGCGCGTGAACTGTATGGCTTGCTGAGGGCTCTCGATCGCGCGAATGTCACGCGGATTCTGATTGAGAAGCTGCCGGATACGATTGAGTGGATCGCTGTTAATGATCGGTTAGGGCGCGCTGCGGCTGCTTTTGAAGCGCAAGGGTGATGGGTTGGGGTTTTTGCTCGTCGGGCGCTTTTTGTCTGGTTGCTTGCGGTGTTGGCCTTTCCTTGATTTGTTATTGGTCTATTAGCGTTGCCCCTGTGCGGGGCGGCACTTACTTTCTTTGCTTGCCGCAAAGAAAGTAAGCAAAGAAAGCGGCCCAAACCGCTAATTCTTAAGCGGGTCTCTCGCGCAGTCGCGGTAGTGGTGCATCTGGAATCCGTGTTCTCGCATATTCACCGTGACTGACAATGCGCTCATCAGCTCCCACTCCGCACTACGTGCGTCGCGGATGGGTATGCATGGGAAAACAAGGCTTCGCTTTGCGTCGCGGGACGAACGGCTTCGCTTCGCCGAGTCGGTAGTGCGCTCATAGGCAAATCCCAACTCTGCGCGAGTCCGGTGTGACGAAATCGCAGCGGGCGCAATGACAGTCCCTGCCGCCGGGCAATACGCGAGAGCAAAAACCAGCAGACGGTTTATGAAGTGTCCATCGGCGCGCGCAGCGCCGCCGGAAGAATGACTGCCTTGTCACTTGGGTGGAAAGTGCGACACGACGGATTCCAGATGTGCCACTACCATGACTGTGCGAGGGATCCGCTTATGAGCTGGCGGTGTGAAGCCGCTTTCTTTGCTTACTTTCTTTGCGGCAAGCAAAGAAAGTAAGTGCCGCCCCGCACAGGGGTGACGCTAATAGACCAATAACAAATCAAGGAAAGGCCAAAATCCCAGATCAAGAAAAGGCCACGCCGCAAACCCCCACCCGCAGCGCGGCCCTCCTCAATTTACTTCCCCAACCCAGTCGCTGCGATCTGCTGCTGCACATACTGCGCGAACAACGCGTGTAGATGCGTGCTCGGATGAACCGTATCCGCAAACATATAAGTCTGGTCAGCACCAGCCACCGTATAAGTCTGCGGCGAGCAGAACAGCGACGAGCCGAACTGCGCGCCATACTGAGCCGGCGTCAGCCCATTCGTCGCGCTCGGATTAGCTGTAGCGTACGCAGTTGCGTTGTTCTGCATCGACGTCAGGTTACAAGCCGTGCCGGTGTTGGATACCGTGAAGCCCAGCGCCTGGTAGTTCGGCAACTGCTGATCAATCCACGTGAACGCATCGGCCACGATGACCTTGCCCGTACCCACCAGACCGAGTGCCGTCAGGTTCTGGACCAGCAGGTAGTTATACGCCGCGGTAATCCCTGACAGCAGTGCAGCCGTGCCAGGCGTGCTCACGTTGGTTGCAACGCCGAGCGGCGTATTGCCGATGTCCGGCACCGTCGACACCACCACGTGAGTCGCGCCCGAGTTGACGATTTTCTGGACTTGCGCGGCGAGCTGGGTGGCGGCCTGCGCGATCTGCGGGTTGGCCAACTGCTGCAGGTAGCCGACGATGAACGCCACCTGGCCTGCCTGCGAGTTCGGCAGTTTGCCGGCCTGCACGAGCAGCGGATATTGCGTCTGTAGCGCGGCGCCGAGCGCCGTCAGATTGGCGGTGGTCCCCGCGAACTGGAAGATGTCGTTCGCACCGCCGTTGATCAGCACGAGCTGGTTAGCGTTGAAGCTCGTGTGCGCGCCCAGGTAGTTGGCCACCTGCGTCACCACCGGTACGGTCGTCGCGGCCATGTTGTTGGGCGCCCAACCTTGGCCTTGAGCATTGACGACGTCCGAGCCGCCTTGCGCATAGCCCAAGCCACCCGTTGCGACCAGCGGCTTGCCGAAGCCGCCGAGGTACGCTGCGGTCAACGTGTCGCCGTAGTACTCAGCGACCTTCTGGGTCCACACTTCACCCGGGTTCGTCGTGAAGCGGCCGCCGCCGAAGCTCCCCTGAATCACCGGCGCGTACGTGCCGACATCCGACAAGCTGTCGCCGAACGACACGACCTGCAATTTGACGCCGCCCGCAGGCGTGCTGCTCGCATTGTTGTTGTTGTCGCTACCCCCGCCGCAAGCCGCGAGCAGGGCGAACGCCGTGCTGGCCATGGCGATCTGCGTCACGCGCAGCCAATGTTGTTTCCTCGATCCTGTTTGCTTCATGTTGACTACATCTCCTCGTATGTGTGGCCCTTATGCCATGTGTTGCAGGCAGCGCCCACCGCTTGAGCGGCGTGACGACAGCTTACAGAATCTTCTACGGCCTGCGTGGTGTTTGAAACGCGGCCGTATGGTCTTGCTTCACGCGAGTTGCCTCGCCTGAATTTTCACTTGAATCCACGCGCGATACCGATGAACCGGCGGCGCGCCGCGCGTGATAATCCGCAGCCCATGCGGGCGGCGCGAACAATGCGCGCAGCTTGTCGTGCCAGCCGCGCACGCTCGCGAAGTCGACGGCCATCGACGCCCATTCGTGAAACGTCGCCTTCAGCGGGTTGTAAGTGTGAAGCGGCTCGACGATGCCGTAGACCGGCGCATCGCGCGGATCTTCGTCGACGTAGCTGCCGAACAGGCGATCCCAGATCACCAGCACGCCGGCATAGTTGCGGTCGATATAGCGGTCGTTGCGCGCGTGATGCACGCGATGGATCGACGGTGTGTTGAACACGTATTCGAGCCAGCCGAGTTTGCCGATGGCTTGCGTATGCACGAAAAACTGAAAGCCGAGATTGATCAGCACGATCGCGACGATCTGCGTCGGCGGAAAACCGAGCACGGCAAGCGGCGTCCAGAAGAGCCACATGCCCGCGATCGGATACATCAGGCTCTGGCGGAACGCGGTCGAAAAATTCATGCGCTCCGACGAGTGATGCACGACATGCGCGGCCCACAGCCAGCGCACGCGATGGCTGCAACGATGGAACACGTAGTAGAGCAGATCCTGAGCGACAAACAGCACGACGAACGAGACCCAGCTCGCCTGCCACGTGTAGACGCGATAGTGATCGTAGAAAAACGCGTAGACAGGGATGATGGCGAGCCACGCGAGCTTGTCGGCGGCTTGCTGCATCAGTGCGAGCGCGGCGTTGCAGAGCGTGTCGCGCCAGCTATAGAGTTGCGCGCCCGGCTGCGTGCGCCGCAGGTGCCACGCCTCCCAGCCGATGCATGCGAGAAAGACTGGCGCCATGGCGAGCAGCAGCAATTCGGCATCGAATTGCATTGTGTCTTCCTCCGTGGTCCCTGGCCGCCGCGCTGTGCGCAGCGGGTGTTGTCGTTATTGTTCGAGCGGGACCGTAACCGATGCAGGCCCCGGCGCCACGTCCAGCGTTTTACGCGCGCCTCAAACACTGCCCGACAGCGTACACGCTTAGGACGTTGCCGCGCGCGGCTTCGCTAGAAGGAACACTCAGTGAGCGCCACGCTTGTGCGGGTTTTTCCTGGGCTTGCTGCTGCGCGGTTCGACGACGGGATCGGAAACCTTGGTGAAGCCCTGTGACGGCCCCTGATACACCCATTCGAGCAGCGCGTCGTGCGCGGCGCGCGCGGCTTCCGAATGCGGATCGTTGATCAGGCTGACGACCACGTAACTGTTACCGTCAGCCGACGCCACATAGCCCGCGATCGCCCGCACGTCGCGCAAGGTGCCGGTCTTGATATGCGCATTGCCTCCCGCGCCCTGGTTGGTCAAGCGGTTGCGCATGGTGCCGTCGACGCCCGCGATCGGCAGCGACTCCACGAACACTTGCGCGACCGGACTCGCGTTGGCCCGCTGCAGCAGATCGGCGAGCGCGAGCGCGGTGACGTGCTCGTCGCGTGAGAGGCCCGAGCCATTGTCGAGCGTCAGATACTCCATGTCGATGCTGTCGCGGCGCAGAAACGCCTGGATTGCACGCGCTGATTTGGCGGTCGTCGCGGGCCCTTTTTCCTCGGCCGCCCCGATCGTCAGGAACAGATTGCGCGCCATCGTGTTGTTGCTGAACTTGTTGATGTCGCGAACGATGTCGGACAGCATCGGCCCCTGGTGCGTCGCCACCAGTTTGGCGCCGACGGGCACGGCGCCTTCGCGCGTCGCGCCGCTGAACGTCCCGCCGGTTTGCTGCCACAGCGCGAGAAAACCGCCCGCGAAAAACGCCGAGTGATCGAGCACCGCGACGTTGATCGTGCGCGGGCCGCAGCGCATCGAATAGTCGCCGTTGAACGAGGCCACGACGGTGCCGTTCGGCTGCGGCGTGACGGTCGGCGACACGGATGCCGCATCGCCGCGGCACGGGCCGTTCACCGCATGCATCTGGTTGTCGATCTGCAATTGCGCAAGCGCGGGCAACACGTCGATCGCGACGCTGCCGTCCGGCGACGGCGTCAGCGTGAACGACAGCGATTTGAACGCGTACAGCAGCGGATCGGGGCCGACGTTGTACGGCGCGGTGGCGTCGTCGTCGAACGGCGGGAGGTCGCGCGTGGACGAATCGAAGTAGCGCTTGTCGAGCACCAGCGCGCCGTCGATACCGCTGATGCCCGCCTTGTGGATCTTCTGCACGAGGTCGATCAGTTCTTCCGGCACGAGCTTCGGATCGCCCGTGCCTTGAATGTAGAGATTGCCATGCAGCACGCCGTTGGCGTCGATGGTGCCGTCCGCGTAGGCGCTCGTGCGCCAGCGGTAGTCGGGGCCGAGTATCGACAGGCCCGAGTAGGTGGTGACGAGTTTCATCGTCGAGGCGGGCATCATCGGCTTGCCCGCGTTCAGTGCGAGGATCGGCGTGCGGTCGCCGACTTTCTCCACGACCACGCTGATCGACGACAAGGGCACGTGCGCGCGCTGCAAGCCGACCATCACCGATTGCGGCAAGACAGTGGTGACGTTGACGCTCGGACGCGTGGCCTTGACGCGAGCCTGCGCGGCAAGCGGCAGCGACGCGCCGCAGCCGAGCGCGGCGCAAGCGAGCAGCCAGGCGCTCGCGCGCGGCGCGAACCGGCGCGGCAGACGAGTGGTGGAAGAAGTGGAAGCGGTCAAAGCAGAAGCGGTCAAAGCAGAAGCGGTCAAAGCAGAAGCGGTCAAAGCAGAAGCAGTCAAAGCAGAAGCAGTCAAAGCAGAAGCGGAGCGCGGACGTAGGGCGACAGTGTTGAAGCGGCGTGCGAGAGAAGACAGAAAAGCGTGCGTCATGGACGGGCGAAAAAGCAAAATGTCAGGGCGTGGGGCACGCGGCAATCCCGGCGGCGCCGAAGGATCGCGTTGGCGCGCGGACAAAAATACCGGCCGCGCGAAGCAAAGCGCCCATTGTAGAGAGTTGCCGCCAGGCTGCGGTGGAAAATGCGCCACGCGGCGCGCATGGCGGGGGCGGGCGCTAGAATGCGGCATCATCGAACGATTCGGAACGGATAACCATGCGCATCTTGCTAGTCGAAGACGACCGGATGATCGCCGAAGGCGTGCGCAAGGCACTGCGCGGCGAAGGCTTCGCGGTCGACTGGGTGGAAGACGGGGAAGCCGCGCTCAGCGCGGCGGGCAGCCAGCCTTACGATCTCGTGCTGCTCGACCTGGGCCTGCCCAAACGCGACGGTCTCGACGTGCTGCGCACGCTGCGCGCGCGCGGCCATGCGCTGCCGGTGCTGATCGTGACCGCGCGCGACGCCGTGGCGGATCGCGTCAAAGGCCTCGACGCCGGCGCCGACGATTACCTGGTCAAACCTTTCGATCTCGACGAACTCGGCGCCCGCATGCGCGCACTGATCCGGCGTCAGTCGGGGCGCAGCGATTCGACCATCCGCCACGGCAACCTGACGCTCGATCCCGCGTCACATCAGGTGACGCTCGACGGCGCGCCGGTCGCGTTGTCGGCGCGTGAATTCGCGCTGCTCGAGGCGTTGCTCGCGCGGCCTGGCGCCGTGCTCTCGAAGAGCCAGCTCGAAGAAAAAATGTACGGCTGGGGCGAGGAGATCGGCAGCAATACCGTCGAGGTCTACATTCACGCGCTGCGCAAGAAACTCGGCGCGGACCTGATCCGCAACGTGCGCGGTCTGGGCTACATGATCGCGAAGGACGCCTGAGCCGATGCGTTCGATTCGCCGTCAATTGCTGGTCTGGCTGCTGGCGCTGGTGCTGCTCGGCGTCGGCATCGCGGGTTGGCTCATCTACCGGCAAGCGCTTGCCGAAGCCAACGAACTCTTCGATTACCAGTTGGAGCAGATCGCCGCCGCGCTGCCGTCGGAACCGTTCTCGCAAGTGCTCGGTTCGCGCGACACCGGCGACGAAGGCATCGTGCTGCAGATCTGGAATCGCAACGGCGTGCTGATGTACTACTCGCGTCCGCGTGCGCCGCTCGCGCCGCGCGCCGAACTCGGCTTTTCGACCGAGCACACGGAGCGCGGCGAGTGGCGCGTGTATGGCGCGATCGTCGGCGATAACGTGGTGCAGCTGGCGCAGCCGGTTTCCGTGCGCAACCGGCTCGCCGCGAATGTGGCGCTGCGTACGCTGTGGCCGTTGATCGTGCTGCTGCCGTTGCTGGGACTCGCGGTGTGGGTGGTTATCGGACGCGGACTCAGGCCATTGCGGCGCGTGACCAGCGCGCTCGACGCGCGTCACCCCGAGGCGCTCGATCCGTTGCCGGACCAGCGTCTGCCGCTCGAAGTGCAGCCGCTCGTGCGCGCGCTGAACGGTCTGCTCGAAAGACTCGCGACCGCGCTCGATATTCAGAAAGCATTTGTCGCCGACGCCGCGCATGAATTGCGTACGCCGCTCGCCGCCGTGCAGATTCAGGCGCAACTGGTGGCGCGCGCGAAGGACGACACCGGCCGCAGCGAAGCGCTCGCCGATCTGCAAGCCGGCGTGACGCGCGCCACGCGACTTGCCGAACAACTGTTGGCGCTCGCGCGTTCCGAACCGGACGGCCTCGCCGCCACC
Organism: Paraburkholderia sp. RL18-101-BIB-B; assembly: GCF_046026985.1. Taxonomy (NCBI): domain Bacteria; kingdom Pseudomonadati; phylum Pseudomonadota; class Betaproteobacteria; order Burkholderiales; family Burkholderiaceae; genus Paraburkholderia; species Paraburkholderia sp. RL18-101-BIB-B. The sequence goes on along the minus strand of NZ_JARESV010000029.1, from coordinate 38,967 downwards.
AACGCGATCGATCTGCGCGCGCTGCTGCAGGAGTGCGTGGTGGCTTACGCGCCGCTTGCGCTGAATCGCGGCGTCGATCTCGGCATCGAGGCGACCGAATCCGCCACCGTGATCGGCGATGCCGACGCGCTGCGCGTGATGTTCAACAATCTGGTGGATAACGCGACCAAATACACGCCACGCGGCGGACGCGTGGATGTCGGCCTGCATGTCGAAGAGGGCCACCCGGTCGTGCGGATCGCCGACAGCGGACCGGGGATCGAGCCGGCCGAACGCGATCGCGTGTTCGACCGTTTCTATCGCGCGGGTGCAGGCGCGAATCGCGTGCGTACCGACGTGGCGGGCAGCGGCCTGGGTCTGGCGATCGTGCGTCGCATCGCCGTGCAGCATCATGCTGCCGTGTCGCTCGACGAATCACCCGCGGGTGGTTTGCAAGTCACCGTGCGTTTCTGAAAGCAACGGGTTCTGTTCGTAAAGAGGCTTAAACGAGGCTTAAACAGGCCTCAAAACGGGATGAAAGCGATCTGTCGCTGCTTAAGACTCTTTTAAGCGATGCCACGTACGCTTCGAGACATCCAAAGTCTCTTTCTCCCAGTCAGGAGTACACGATGAACGCGAAAACCTTGTCCCGCAGCGCTGTTGCCGTAGCCGTCGCTGTAGCGCTTTCCGCCGGCTATGTGGCGGGGCATCGCGACGTGCCCGCGCCGCAGGTGATCTCGCCGGCGCAGGCCGCGATGATGCCCGCTGAAGCCGCCGCCAAAACCGGCATTCCCGATTTCTCGGGCCTCGTCGAAACCTACGGTCCGGCCGTGGTGAACATCAGCGCGAAGCACGTCGTCAAGCAGACGGCGCTGCGCGGCAATCCCGGCAATGGCAACGGCGGCGGCAATCAGTTGCCGATCGATCCGAGCGATCCGTTCTACCAGTTCTACAAGCACTTCTTCGGCGGCATGCCGGGCATGCAAGGCGGCGGCGACGGCGGCGATGCGCCCGATCAGCCGAGCGCGAGCCTGGGCTCGGGATTCATCGTCAGCAATGACGGTTACATCCTGACCAATGCGCACGTGGTGGACGGCGCCAACGTCGTCACCGTGAAGCTGACCGACAAGCGCGAATTCCGCGCGAAGGTGGTCGGCGCCGACAAGCAGTCCGACGTTGCCGTGCTGAAGATCGACGCAAGCAATCTGCCGACCGTGAAGATCGGCGATCCGCGTCAGAGCAAGGTCGGCCAGTGGGTCGTCGCGATCGGCTCGCCTTACGGTTTCGACAACACGGTGACCTCGGGCATCATCAGCGCGAAGTCGCGCTCGCTGCCTAACGAAAACTACACGCCGTTCATTCAGACCGACGTACCGGTGAACCCTGGCAATTCGGGTGGACCGCTGTTCAATCTGCAAGGCGAAGTGATCGGTATCAATTCGATGATCTATTCGCAGACGGGCGGCTTCCAGGGCCTTTCGTTCGCCATCCCGATCAATGAGGCGATCAAGGTCAAGGACGACATCGTCAAGACCGGTCACGTGAGCCGCGGCCGACTCGGCGTGGCGGTGCAGGGCATGAATCAGACGCTCGCCAATTCGTTCGGCATGCAGAAGCCGCAAGGCGCGCTGGTCAGCTCGGTCGATCCGGGCGGCCCGGCGGCCAAGGGCGGTTTGCAGCCGGGCGACGTGATCCTGTCGGTGAACGGCGAACCGGTCGGCGACTCGTCCGATCTGCCGTCGCAGGTCGCGGGTCTGGCGCCGGGCACTTCGGCGACCGTGCAGGTCTGGCGCGACAAGGCCACCAAGGACCTGAAGGTGACCATCGGCTCGTTGTCGGATGCGAAGGTCGCCTCGGACAAGGCCGATCAGCCGGCCCAGATGCAAGGCCGGCTCGGCGTGGCGGTGCGGCCGCTGACGCCGGAAGAGAAGAGCGGCGCGTCGGTCTCGCATGGTCTGCTGGTGCAGCAATCGGGCGGCGCGGCGGAAAGCGCCGGCATCCAGCCGGGCGACGTGATTCTCGCGGTCAACGGCCGCCCCATTTCGAGCGTCGATCAACTGAAGCAGGTGATCGCCAGTGCCGGCAACAGCATCGCGTTGCTGATCCAGCGGGACAACGCGCAGATCTTCGTGCCGGTCGATCTCGGCTGATGTGCCGCGCGGGCTGGATGGCCCGATCGCTCGTCCGGCTGACAGTTTGACCGACGCTCCGCCTCATCCGCCCGCGAATTGAAGTAATGCTTGCCGGTCCGTTGCAGTTACTGCCAGCGGATCGGCAATTTTCATTTATATCCTGGCATCGAAGTAAGGCGCTGCGCGCCACCCGGTGCGGCGCGCGGCGGTTTCCAGATGACGCGGCCGGCAGCTTGGCACGCAGGTTGCGTCTGCCCTGATCCGGGCCCATCGCGGGATCCCGGGGAAGCAGGGATAAGACCTCAACAAGGAGCAAACCGATGAAAACCCAACGCAATCAGCGAAGGATCGTAGCCGCTGCGGTTGCCGCAGCGCTCACGCTCGGTCTGGCGGGTGGCGCGTATGCACAGGCAAGCGATACGACCGGCGGCACGACCACCGATGAAACCAGCGCGGGCAACGCCAATGGCGGCGGCCTGCCGCAAATCCAGCAGCAGGGCGATGTCTCGTTCGTGTCGGGCGGCGTCGGTCTCGACGAATCGAAGGCATTGCAGCAGGCGCAAAGCCAGTGGCCGTTGTCGCTGCGCTTCACAGGGCCGGGCTCCGACTTTCTCGCCGACGTTCACGTGCGCGTGGTCGATGCGCACAACGGCGAAGTGCTGAGCACCACGTCGCGTGGGCCGTACATGCTGGTCAGACTGCGCCCGGGCCGCTACACGGTCCATGCGCAATACAAGGATCGCGACCAGTCCAAACCGGTGACGATCCCGGCCAAGGGCACCGCCAAGACCGCGTTCTACTGGAACACCCAATAAGCGCGACGCCGTTCTGCGCAGCGGTGTGGTCAGCGCCGCACGCCGTGCAGGAAGGCCGCGCAATCGGCCGGACTTTGGTCGATAATGAAGCCACGGGCGCACCCCGTGGCTTTACTGTTTGCACGACCGCACACCATCACGGAGCCGAGACATGAGCGATGCCTTGACACCTCACGGGAGCCCCGGCGCGAGCGCGGGCGGGCACACCATCGCGATCACCGGCAACAATCACCGGGTGCGCGTGATCCACGGCGGCGTGACCATGGCCGATACGCAGGCGGGGCTGACACTGTCGGAAACCGGTCTGCCGGACGTGTTCTATTTCCCGCGTTCGGACGTGAACATGGCCCGGCTCGAACGCTCGACGCACAGCTCCCACTGTCCGTTCAAAGGCGACGCGTCGTACTTCCATCTGCGCACGGAAGACGGCCTGATCGAGAACGCCGTGTGGAGTTATGAAACGCCGCTCGAGTCGGCGATGAAGATCAAAGGGTATCTTGCGTTTTACGCATCGCGCGTCGACCGCATCGATCAGACGTCTTGATCCCGCTGTCGCGCGTTCATCGGGGAGGCTGCCATGGAACTGAACGACGCGTTACGGATTCCGCTTGCGCCGTCCGACGTCTGGGACGCGTTGCAAGACCTTGCGCTACTGCGCGCCAGCCTCGACAACTGCGAGTCGTTCACACGCTTTGCGCACGGCGAATACGAACTGATCATGACCGTGCCGCTCGGCCCGCTGCGCGCGCGCTACCAGGCGCGTGCCCACGTGGCCGGCCAGGATTCCGGACCGGCGGACGCGCAGCGCCGCACCATCAACTTCAAGGCCCGGGCCGAAGGCATCGGCGCGTTACGCGGCCAGATCGAAGTGCGCTTGCGCGCGGATGAAAGCACGCACGGCGCCGACCGGGAGCGCGGCACGCGGATCGATTACACGATCTGGGCGACCTCCTCCGGCCCGCTCGCCGAACTGCCGACGCGGCAACTCGAAAACGCGCTGCATCAACTGGCCGACGACTTTTTCACCGAGTTCGACGCCGTCGTGCGCGCCAAGCATGGGCAAGGTCCGAATCGCGCGCGGGGTTCGGCGGTGCGCCGCCAGCATGTGTTTTTGCGGCCGATCGCGCTCGGCAGCATCGCGCGGCGCGTGCGGTCGGATCACGGCAATGCGCTGCCTGGGCGTGCGGCCAGCGCGTCACACGGAAGCGCACATGGTGTGTCGCATGGGGTCCCGCATCACGAGCCCAGTCCGCACGCGGTCCCGAACTGGGCCTGGGCTGCGATGATCTTTCTGGTCGCGCTGCTGTTGTATGTGGCGCGCTGGCTTAGCGAGCATTGATTTTCGAGCTTGCCGTAGTTGTGGCGCGCGCGGCGGGTTGCGCCGCTGTCGCGCCGATGCGACTACGAAATCCCGGTGGCTTGCTACGAAACGTCGTCGGCTGAGTAGCGTTGCAGTCGCGCACTCGCACTCGCACTCACACGCCGCGAAACTCCCTTCTCCATGCCGACGGCGACGTGCGGAACGCCTCCGCGAAATGTTGCCGTAGCGAAGCGGTCGAGCCGAAGCCCGCAATCCCCGCGATCGCTTCCACCGACTCGTCGGTGCTCTCCAGCAATTGCTGCGCGCGAGCGAGCCGCTGCGCTAGCAGCCATGCGCCGACGGTCGTGCCGGTGGCGAGCCGGAAGCGTCGCGTGAAGGTGCGGCGGCTCATCAGCGCGCGCCCGGCCAGCGTGTCGAGCGTATGCGGCAACGCCAGATTGCCGCTCACCCAATCGAGCAGGCCGGACAGCCGGTCTCCGCGCACGTTCGGCGGCATCGGCTGCTGAACGTATTGCGCCTGATTGCCTTGTCGATGCGGCGGCACGACCAGCCGGCGCGCCACGTGATTCGCGACGTCAGCGCCGCACATCTTGCGCATCACATGCAGGCAGCAGTCGAGGCCGGCGGCGGTGCCGGCCGAGGTCAGCACGTTGCCGTCGTCGACATACAGCACGTTGGGGTCCAGCCGCACGCGTGGGTAGCGGCGCGCGAAGTCGTCGGCCCACGCCCAGTGCGTCGACGCCGGACGGCCGTCGAGGATGCCGGCGGCCGCGAGTACGAACGCGCCCAGGCAAAGCCCGACCAGTTGCGCGCCGCGGGCATGGGCGGCGCGCAGCGCGTCGAGCAGCGCGGCGGGCGGCGTTTCGGCCGGGTCGCGCCAGCTCGGCACGATGATCGTGTCGGCGTCGGCGAGCGCTTCGAGTCCATGCGTGACGGCGATCGAAAAGCCGGCGGTCGTAGTGAGCGCGCCCGTTTCGGCGGCGCAGACGCGGAAGTCGAAGCCCGGCACGCCGCCGCCGCTGCGGTCCTCACCGAACACCACGCACGGGACCGAAAGATGGAACGGACTGATGCGGTCGAACGCGACCACCGCGACCACCGCGACAACGTGGCGGGCCGGTTCGCCGCGTGCCGCGGCAGAGGAAGCGGAAGCGGGCGTGGCCATCGATCACCTCGTGAAATCCGTCGATGGCCCGATTCTAGCGAATCTTGTCATTCGGGTCGCTGTCGTGAAGTGGGCCGTGGAGGAACAATGCAGTCATCGCCGCTGCTCTGCCGAGTCCAAACCGGAACCGTCCGCGCGGCCCCTTTACCCGACCGAGGAGTCTTGCCATGACCACACCGCGCCGCGCGCTAATCGTCATCGATGTACAGAACGAATACGTGACCGGCGATCTGCCGATCGAATACCCGGACGTGCATAGCTCGCTCGCCAACATCGGCCGCGCGATGGATGCGGCTCGGGCCGCCGGCGTGCCGGTGGTGGTCGTGCAGAACTTCGCGCCGGCCAGCTCGCCGTTGTTCGCGCGTGGCAGCAGCGCGGCGGAGCTGCATCCGGTGGTGGGCGAGCGGGCTCGCGATCATTACGTGGAGAAGTCGCTGCCAAGCGCTTTCACCGGCACCGATCTGGCCGATTGGCTCGCCGCGCGCCAGATCGACACGCTGACCGTGACCGGTTACATGACCCACAACTGCGACGCGTCGACCATCAACCACGCGGTTCACTCAGGGCTTGCTGTCGAATTCCTGCACGACGCGACGGGTTCGGTGCCGTATGAGAACAGCGCGGGTTTCGCCAGCGCGCAGGACATCCACCGGGTGTTCAGCGTAGTGCTGCAATCGCGCTTCGCGGCAGTGGCGAGCACGGAGGAGTGGATCGCGGCGGTGCACAGCGGGGCGCTGCTGGAGCGCGGCAATATCTATGCGTCGAACCAGAAGGCGCGGGCCACGCGGGCCGCGGCGTAAAAACGTCGCGGGCGGCGGCCGCTTCGAGCGGCTGCTATATAAGGATGCGGCACCACGCCGCTGCGCATGAAACGAAGGCAGCCGGGTTGCTCACCCGACCGCCTTTTTTGCATAGGCCCCGTGCGCCAGACAGATAACTAACCGCCGCCCGTCCGCTGTGCATGCCCGTTGCGCAACGCCGGGCTCAGCTTCAGCGCGTCGAACATCCCTTCGACCATCTGCACGGCATGGGCGCCGAAATCCGTGGCGTCGGGCAGAAACAGCATGTCGCGCAGCGAGCCGCTGACAAACGCATGCACCATCGCCGCGGCCAGCTTCGTATCCAGATCCATGGGCAGTTGCCCCTTGGAGATGGCGTTGCGCAGACCGCCCTCGATTTTCTTGAGCCCTTCGCGCATGTTGGTCTGATAGCGGACCATCACCGGGCCCATTTCCTCGACCAGCTCGCATTTCAGAAACAGGATGTCGAACACCCGCCGGCGACGCGGGTCATTGGCGGTGTCGCGCAGACAGACCGTGCAGATTTCCATCAGACGCCCAAGCGGATCGGGCTCGTTGGGATCTTGCGAAGCGGCTTTGAGTTCGTCCAGCGGCAAAAGCACGCGGTCGAACATTTCCGTGAACAGATCGCTCTTATGTGCGAAGTGCCAGTAGATGGCACCGCGTGTGACGCCGGCGGCCTGCGCGATGTCGGCAAGCGACGTGCGCGATACGCCTTTCTCGAAGAAAACCCGTTCGGCCGCGTCGAGAATGCTGTTGCGCGTCTCCTGCGCCTCTTCTTTGGTTCTTCTGACCATGTTGGAATGACCTGCCCTGATTGTGGGGTTTTCCCGAGCGTTTTTAAGTACGCCCGATGACAATCCGTCTACCGTTGAGCGAATTGTGAAGCGTTCTTGCAAGCCCCCCGCCAGCAAGAGATATAAACGCACTTTTACATGCATTCGTGAATGTATATATAATAGCATCCCACGATCGGATAGCCCAAGCCGTGACGAAACGTTAATATCCGTCACTGTTGCCTTTCAAAACGCTCTTCGCGCCGTGCCCAGACGGGCGGCGCCGTGCGGCATTTCCCCGGTATGGCGCATTTCGCTCAGGATGCCCTGCAGGTTCGGTGTGCTTCCGCGGGTGTCCGGTCAAGCGTCGCAAGACGCATGTGTGCGCTGTCGTCCCCGGGGTAGGGATGCGCGCACTTTTTCATTCTCAGTCTTTGACAGAGGTCGCTCCATGCGCGTCGAACGGGTTCCATTCCGCTTAATTAGTGCCGCGACGGCTGCCGTATTGCTGGCAGCGTGCGGACCAAAACAATCTGCTCCGCCGCAACAAACGCCCGAAGTTGGGGTCGTCACCGTCCAGCCGACGGCCGTGCCCGTCGTCACCGAATTGCCCGGCCGCACCAGTGCGTTCCTCGTCGCGCAAGTGCGCGCACGGGTCGACGGCATCGTGTTGCGCCGCGAGTTTACGGAAGGCAGCCAGGTCAAAGCAGGCCAACGTCTGTACAAGATCGATCCGGCACCGTACATCGCCACGCTGAATAACGCCAAGGCGACGCTGGCGAAGGCGCAGGCCAACCTCGTGTCGACCACCGCGCAGGCCAATCGCTTCAAGGTGCTGGTTGCCGCCAACGCGGTCAGCAAGCAGGACTACGACAATGCGGTGGCCTCGGAAGGCCAGGCCGCGGCTGACGTCGCCGCGGGCAAGGCGGCAGTCGACACGGCGCAGATCAATCTCGGCTATACGGATGTCGTGTCGCCGGTGAGCGGCCAGGTCGGCATCTCGCAGGTCACGCCCGGTGCTTACGTGCAAGCAAGCGCCGCTACGCTGATGGCCACCGTGCAGACGCTCGATCCGGTCTATGTGGACCTGACGCAATCGAGCCTCGACGGTCTGAAGCTGCGCCGCGACATGCAGGAAGGGCGCCTGAAGACCACGGGTCCGGACGCCGCCAAGGTGTCGCTGATTCTCGAAGACGGCCGCACCTATTCGGAGAAGGGCAAGCTGCAGTTCACCGACGTGACGGTCGACCAAGGCACCGGTTCGGTCACGGTGCGCGCGCTCTTCAAGAATGCGGACAACGTGCTGCTGCCGGGCATGTTCGTGCGCGCGCGCATTGAAGAGGGCGTCAACGACCACGCGCTCGTCGTGCCGCAAGTGGGCGTCACGCACGACCAGAAGGGTCAGCCGACCGCGCTGGTCGTCGGTAACGACAACAAGGTCGTGTTGCGTCAGCTGGTGACCTCGGGCACGTACGGTTCGAACTGGGTGGTCGAAAGCGGCCTGAATCCGGGCGACCGCGTGATCGTGCAGGGCACCGACAAGGCGAAACCCGGCATGCAGGTCAAGGCCGTTGCCGCGCAACTTCCCGCCACACCCGCTTCCGGCGCAGCTGTTCAGGGCGCGCCGGCCGCCAGCGGTGCTGCGCAGACGGCACAGCCTGCCTCCGCCGCATCGGGCGCGTAATAACAGGGAGCCCGCCTCATGGCAAAGTTCTTCATTGATCGCCCGATTTTTGCATGGGTGATCGCCATTATTCTGATGCTCGCGGGTATCGCGTCGGTCTTCACGTTGCCGATCGCGCAATATCCGACCATCGCGCCGCCGGCCGTGCAGATCAGCGCAACGTACCCGGGCGCATCGGCGAAGACGGTGGAAAACACCGTCACGCAGGTGATCGAGCAGCAGATGAGTGGTCTCGACCACTTGCTGTATCTGTCGTCCACCTCGGACGACTCGGGTACGGCAACCATCACGCTGACGTTCGCCGCCGGCACCAATCCTGACATCGCGCAGGTGCAGGTGCAGAACAAGCTGCAGCTCGCCACGCCGCTGTTGCCGCAAGCCGTGCAACAGTTGGGCACCAAGGTCACGAAGTCGAGCAGCAGCTTCCTGCTGGTCATGGCGTTCGTGTCCGAAGACGGCAGCATGAGCAAGTACGACCTGGCGAACTACGTCGCGTCGAACATTCAGGATCCGGTCAGCCGTATCGACGGCGTGGGCACGGTGACGCTGTTCGGTTCGCAGTACGCCATGCGGGTCTGGCTGGACGCGAACAAGCTGACCAACTTCGGCTTGACGCCGGTGGATGTGGAAGCCGCGCTGACGGCGCAGAACGTGCAGGTCGCGGGCGGTTCGCTCGGCGGCACGCCGTCGGTGCCGGGCCAGGTGCTGCAGGCCACTATCACGGAAGCCACGCTGCTCAACACGCCTGAACAGTTCGGCAACGTGCTGCTGAAGGTGAACCCGGACGGCTCGCAAGTCCGCATCAAGGACGTGGCGCGCATCGAGCTGGGTGGCGAAAACTACAACTTCGACACCAAGTACAACGGTCAGCCGACGGCAGGCTTCGGTATTCAGCTCGCTACCGGCGCGAACGCGCTGGCCACCGCCAAGGCGGTGCGCGCGAAGGTCGCCGAATTGTCGAAGTACTTCCCGCACGGTCTGGTGGTGCAGTATCCGTACGACACCACGCCGTTCGTGCGCCTGTCGATCGAAGAAGTGGTCAAGACGCTGCTCGAAGGTATCGTGCTGGTGTTCCTGGTCATGTACCTGTTCCTGCAGAACCTGCGCGCCACGCTGATCCCGACGATCGCCGTGCCGGTGGTGCTGCTGGGCACGTTCGCGATCATGGGTCTGGTGGGCTTCTCGATCAATACGCTGTCCATGTTCGGGCTGGTGCTCGCCATCGGCTTGCTGGTGGACGATGCGATCGTGGTGGTGGAAAACGTCGAGCGGGTGATGCAGGAGGAGGGCTTATCGCCTCGTGACGCAACCCGCAAGGCAATGGATCAGATTACCGGCGCGCTGGTCGGCGTGGCGCTCGTACTGTCGGCGGTGTTCGTGCCGGTGGCGTTCTCGGGCGGCTCGGTCGGCGCAATTTACCGGCAGTTCTCGCTGACGATCGTGGCGGCGATGGTGCTGTCCGTGCTGGTCGCGTTGATTCTGACGCCGGCATTGTGCGCGACGATCCTCAAGCCGATCGAAAAGGGTCACGAGGAAAAAACCACCGGCTTCTTCGGCTGGTTCAACCGCACCTTCAACAAGAGCCGCGACAAGTATCACTCGGGCGTGCACCACGTGATCAAGCGCTCGGGCCGTTGGCTGATCATCTATATGGTGGTGATCTTCGCGGTCGGCCTGCTGTTCGTGAAGTTGCCGAAGTCGTTCCTGCCTGACGAAGACCAGGGCACGATGTTCGTGCTGGTGCAAACGCCGTCGGGCTCGACGCAGGAAACCACGGCGCGCGCGCTCAAGGACGTGTCCGACTACCTGCTCAATACCGAGAAGAGCATCGTCGAATCGACCTTCACGGTGAACGGCTTCAGCTTCGCCGGTCGCGGTCAGAACGCGGGTCTCGTGTTCGTGCGGATGAAGGATTACTCGCAACGCCAGCACTCGGATCAGAAGGTGCAGGCGCTGGTGGGCCGTCTCTTCATGCACTTCGGCAGCTACAAGAACGCGCTGGTGTATCCGGTGAATCCGCCTTCGATTCCTGAACTCGGTACGGCCGCGGGCTTCGACTTCGAATTGCAGGATCGCGCGGGCGTCGGTCACGAAAAGCTGATGGAAGCACGCAACATGTTGCTGGGCATGGCGGCGAAAGATCCGACGCTGGCTCAGGTGCGTCCGAACGGCCTGAACGACACGCCGCAGTTCAAGGTGGACATCGACCACGAGAAGGCTTCGGCGCTCGGTGTGTCGCTGGCCGCGATCGACCAGACGTTCTCGATCGCGTGGGCGTCGCAGTACGTGAACAACTTCCTCGATACCGACGGCCGGATCAAGAAGGTGTATCTGCAAGGCGATGCTCCGTTCCGTATGAAGCCGGAAGACCTGAACGCGTGGTACGTGCGCAATACCGCGGGTGGCATGGTGCCGTTCTCGTCGTTCGCCAGCGGCACGTGGACCTACGGTTCGCCGAAGCTGGAACGCTACAACGGTATTTCCGCGGTGGAAATCCAGGGGGCGGCGGCACCGGGCAAGTCGACCGGTCAGGCCATGACCGCCATGGAAGCACTCGTGGCGAAGCTGCCGGCGGGTGTCGGCTACGAATGGACGGGCCTGTCGTTGCAGGAACGCCAGTCCGGTTCGCAGGCGCCGATTCTGTACGGCATCTCGATCCTGGTCGTGTTCCTGTGTCTCGCGGCGCTGTATGAAAGCTGGTCGATCCCGTTCTCGGTGATCATGGTGGTGCCGCTCGGCGTGATCGGTGCACTGCTGGCCGCCACGCTGCGCGGGCTCGAGAACGACGTGTTCTTCCAGGTGGGTCTCCTGACCACGGTGGGTCTGTCGGCGAAGAACGCGATTCTGATCGTGGAATTCGCCCGCGAGCTGCAGCAGGGTGAAGGCATGGGGCCGATCGAGGCCGCGCTTGAAGCAGCGCGTCTGCGGTTGCGTCCGATTCTGATGACCTCGCTCGCGTTCATTCTCGGCGTGATGCCTCTCGCGATCAGTAACGGCGCGGGTTCGGCCAGCCAGCACGCGATCGGTACCGGCGTGATCGGCGGGATGTTGACGGCGACCTTCCTCGCCATTTTCATGATCCCGATGTTCTTCGTCGTGATCCGCGCGAAATTCGGCGGTGAGAAGGAAGACCCGGATGAGGCGCTCGCACACTACAACCAGCATCATCCGCATGATCCGCAAAGCGGCGGTTCGGCTGGCGGGTCGGCTGATGAAGGCTCGGGCAAGGACGGACATTGAGATGCAAAAACACTCTCTGATTGCAGTGGCGGTCGCGCTGTTCGCCGCGGGTTGCACGATGGCGCCGAAGTACGAGCGCCCCCCCGTGCCCACGACGAGCACCTTCCCGACCGGCGGCGTGTACGACACGCAGCCGGGCGCGACCCAGCCCGACGCGACCCCGGCGGGCAACCAACAGCCCGGTGCGACAAATGCTGCGCGCAGCGCCAACGGCCAGGCCGCGGCGGATATCGGGTGGCGCGATTTCTTCGTCGATCCGCGCATGCAGCGGCTGATCGAGATCGCGCTGAAGAACAACCGCGATCTGCGCGTGTCGGTGCTGAACATGCAGGCGTCGGCGGCGCAGTTCCGGATCGTTCGCGCCGGTCTGCTGCCCACGCTCGACGCCGCGGCTTCGCAAAGCAAATCGCGTACGCCGAAAGACCTGTCGTTCTTCGACCAGACGATTTCCAACTCGTACTCGGTCGGTCTGAACGCGTCGTGGGAAATCGACTTCTTCGGGCGGATTCAGAGCCTGAAGGACCAGGCGTTGGCGCAGTACCTGGCCACGGCTCAGGCGCGCAAGGCGGCAGAAATCTCGCTGGTCTCGCAGGTGGCGAACCAGTACATGACGGTGCTCGAACTCGACGATCTGTTGAAGGTCACGCAGAACACGCTGAAGACCTCGCAGGAATCGTATCGAATCGCCAAGCTGCAGTTCGACAACGGTACGGGTTCGGAACTGGATCTGCGTCAGTCGCAAACCGTGGTCGAGCAGGCTTTGGCCAACCTGCAGCAGCAACAACGTCTGCGGGCTCAGGCGGATAACGCGCTCGTGCTGCTGATCGGCGAGCCGCTGCCGGACGATCTGCCGCCGGGCATGCCGCTGGACAACCAGAATCTCCTCACGGATATTCCGGCGGGTCTGCCGTCCGATCTGTTGACGCGTCGTCCGGACATCATGGAGGCCGAAGAGAATCTGCTGGCCGCCAACGCGAACATCGGCGCAGCGCGCGCGGCGTTTTTCCCGAAGGTCTCGCTGACCGGCAGCTTCGGTACGCTGAGCCCGTCGCTCGGCGGTCTGTTCAAGCCGGGTTCGGCGGCGTGGAGTTTCGCGCCGTCGATCACGTTGCCGATCTTCGAGGGCGGACAGAATCTCGCCAACCTCGATCTCGCCAACATCCAGAAGAAAGTCCAGATCGCCACGTATGAAAAGGCGATCCAGTCAGCCTTCCGCGATGTGGCAGACGGACTGGCGGCACGCGGTACGTACGATCAGCAGATCCAGGCGCTGGAGCGCAATACCTTTGCGGAACAGCGCCGGCTGGATCTGTCGAATCTGCGTTACACGAACGGCGTCGACAGTTATCTGGCGGTGCTGATCGCGCAGACCGATCTGTATCAGGCGCAGCAGTTGCTTGTGGTTGCCCGCATGGAACGTCTGCAGAACCTCGTGACGTTGTATCAGGCACTCGGCGGCGGCTGGATCGAACGCAACGGCGAGCAGCCGCGTCCGGCCGACGCACCGGTCGACTACGGTGCGGCGAGCGCGCCGGTGGCGGCTTCGGCGGCCACGGCGAGTTAAGACGTGTTGTAGCTTCGGGCGCGTAGGGCGGGTTTCAGTTTCAGGACAGCCGCCCTACGCAGCCGGTAATAAAAAACGCCACGGCATGCCGTGGCGTTTTCTTATGCAGCGACGCTCGCGCGATATCACTCGCGCGGCGGCTCATTGCGTGCCGCTCAGTGCACGTCGGCTGCGCGCAGCATGTCATCGCCTCGCGGTTCGTTGCCGCCGCGTCCGTCGAAATCATGCCCGGCACTGCGAATTTCGCACTGCGCCTTCTTCTCGCTCTTCACGCCGTTGAAGATCAGGTTCAGCACGACCGCCGACACCGAAGCCAGCAGAATCCCGCTGTGCAGCAGCGGCGAGAGCGCCGGCGGCAGCTTCGAGAAGAAGTGCGGCGACACCACCGGCACGAGACCCAGGCCGATACTGACCGCGACGATGAACAGGTTGTGGTGGTTCTTCACGAAGTCGACCTTCGACAGCACCTTGATGCCGTTCGCCGCGACCATGCCGAACATCACGATGCCCGCGCCGCCGAGCACGAAGGCCGGCACCGACGCGACCACTTGCGCCATCTTCGGGAACAGGCCCAGCAGCACCAGGATCACGCCGCCCATGGCGCAGACAAAGCGGCTCTTCACGCCGGTCACGCCGATCAGGCCGACGTTCTGCGAGAACGAGGTATGCGGGAACGAGTTGAAGATGCCGCCGATCAACGTGCCCAGGCCGTCGACGCGCAGACCGCGCACCAGCGTCTTCTGATCCACCGGACGGTCCACCATGTCGCCGACCGCGAGGAACATGCCGGTCGATTCGATGAAGGTGACGAACATCACGGTGACCATCGTCGCGATCGACAGCGGATCGAAGTGCGGCAGGCCGAAGTGGAACGGCATGACGAAGCCGACCCACGGCGCGTGCGTGACGCCTTCCATGTTGACGCGGCCGAGCGCCAGCGCAATCACGAAGCCCGCGACAATGCCGAGCAGCACCGAGATATTGGCGAGGAAGCCTTTGGCGAACTTGTTGATCAGCAGAATCAGCATCAGCACGATCAGCGAGAGGCCGAGATAGACCGGGTTGCCGTAATCGGGATTGCCCACGCCGCCGGCCGCCCAGTTGATGCCGACTTCCATCAGCGACAAACCGATTACCGAGATCACCACGCCGATCACGACCGGCGGGAAGAAGCGCAGCAATTTGCCGACCGCCGGCGCGAGCAGGATACCGACGACACCGGCCGCGATCGTCGAGCCGAAGATGTCGAGAATGCCGAGCGAGGGATTGGTGCCGATCGCGACCATCGGACCGACGGCCGCGAACGTGCAGCCCATGATGACCGGCAGACGGATGCCGAAAATCCACAGCCCGAGCGTCTGAATCAACGTGGCGATGCCGCACGAGAACAGATCGGCGCTGATAAGGAACGCGATCTGGTCTTTCGGCAACTTGAGTGCCGCGCCGATGATCAGCGGCACCGCGACTGCACCGGCATACATCACCAGAACGTGCTGAATGCCGAGCGTGAGCAACTGGCCTGCGGGCAGTCGTTCGTCGCACGGGTGAACCGTGTTCGATTGCATATCGTCTGTCTCCACCATCTGAGTTTTTGGGATGGCTCCAAGGTATCGGGGACTAAAAAGCACAACAAGACCACTGGGGCCTATTCCGGCATTCCCGGTGACGATATGCGTGGGGGCCGTTTGAAAGCCAAAAGAAATGTACGGACCTCGTCCATCGGCGGTCAGCCCCTTGCAGTGGCGATGCGAGGCCGCGAGTCGCTCGAGCCCCGCTTGACGCGATATGTGTGAGAATCAATGAGGTGTATCTCGCTCACCGCATAGTGCTGTTTTGATGCGGCTCGCGGCGCGGGCGGGTTAACCCGCGATTCGGGATTTTCGGCGTGCGTTTGCGTGCGTTTCCCAAGCGCTGCGCCGGCGCGGAAACATAGGCTTTTTGGGCAGCTTTCGCGTGCTCATATCCATCCTCAATTTGACGCTCTATCGCCCATGAGTTTTCTCGGCATCGACCTCGGCACCGGTTCCCTCAAAGTAGCAATCGTCGACGAGAACGGCCGCGAGCAGGCGGTGGCGAGCGTCGCTTATCCAATCGAAACGCCGCACGCGGGTTGGGCGGAAACCTCGGTGCAAACATGGTGGCGCGCGCTATGTGAAGCCGCCGCGCGTTTGCCTGATGGATTGCGACGCGATGTGCGCGCCGTCGGCTTTTCCGGACAGATGCACGGCGTCGTGCTGATCGACGCAGCGGGCGAGGCCGTGCGGCCCGCCATGCTATGGCCCGACACGCGCGCGCTGGCCTTGCTCGATGCGTGGCCCGAGCCGCAACCGAATCCGGTTGCGCCCGGCATGGCCGGTCCGCTTCTGCGCTGGATCGTGGTACACGAACCGCAGTCCGCGAGCCGCACGCGTTGGGCCCTGCAACCGAAAGACTGGCTGCGCGTCGCGTTGGGCGGCGCGGTGGCGACCGATCCGTCCGACGCCTGCGCGACCGCGCTTGCCGATCCAGCTGGCGTGTGGGACGCGGGACTGCTCGACCGGCTCGAGATTCCGCGTGAGTGGTTCGCGCCGTTGGCGCCATCTTATGCGGCGGGTGGCGTGCTGTCGGAGAGTGCGGCGCAGGCGCTGGGTTTGCGTGCCGGCATCGTGCTCGCGACCGGCGCGGCCGATACGCCTTGCGCCGCACTTGGCAGCGGATTGGCGCACGACGGCGACGCGTTGCTGACCACCGGCACTGGCGGACAGATCGTCGTGCTGGCCGAGCACGCGCCCGCGGCGGTCAAGGGCTTGCATCGTTATCGCGCGGCAAGCGATCACTGGTATCGGATGGCGGCGATGCAGAACGTCGGCATCGCGCTCGAACGAGCGCGCGGGTGGCTGTCGTATGAATGGACCGATGCGTATCGTGATGCGTTCGCCGATACGACGAGTGCATCGGGCCTCACGTTCTTGCCTTACCTCACAGGCGAACGCACGCCCTGGCTCAACCCGATGGCGCGCGGCGGCTGGCTCGGGCTCGCCCTCGATCACACGCGCGGCACGATGATGCGCGCCGCGTTCGAAGGCGTCGCGTTCTCGCTGCGCGCCGGGCTCGACGCGATTCGCGCGAGCGGCGCGACGGTGACGGCGTTGAAGCTCGCAGGAGGCGGTTCCGTCGACGCACGTTGGCGCCAGTTGCTCGCCGATGCACTGAATGTCGAACTGCACGCAGTGGATTGTCCGAACGCGGCGCCGCGTGGCGCGGCCATCCTGGGCGGCCTCGCGAGCGGGCACTGGCACGCGCGCGATCTCGCCGCGCTCGCGCCGGGTGCGACGCGTGTCGCGGGTCCGCAAGGCGACGCGGCGCTCGCCGAGCGCTATGCGCGCTTTCTCGATCTCTACGCACGAGTCGAAACATGGTTCACGGACAGGCCGTCGCGGTGAGCGAAAGTCATGTCAGGTTCAGACAATGCCGTGACGCACTTTGCAATACCATGACGTTTCTCGCGCGCTAAGGTATAGCCCGGCGCACTGCGCCGACTGGCCGCGACCACGTGCGCCCTTCGTGTGGCGCACAAATGAACCGCAGCACCGAATCGCAACACATGCGCGCCGCAACGTGGTCCGCCGCGGCGCGCCTAGCCTTGACAGACTCACAGGAGCATTCACGATGAAGACCAAAGCAGCAATCGCATGGAAAGCCGGCGCGCCGTTGACGATCGAGGAAGTCGATCTGGAAGGGCCGCGCGCCGGTGAAGTCCTGATCGAAGTGAAGGCCACGGGCATCTGCCACACCGATTACTACACGCTCTCCGGCGCGGACCCGGAAGGCATCTTCCCGGCGATTCTCGGCCACGAAGGCGCGGGCGTCATTGTCGATACCGGTCCCGGCGTCGGCACGCTGAAGAAGGGCGATCACGTCATTCCGCTCTACACGCCCGAGTGCCGCCAGTGCAAATTCTGTCTGTCGCGCAAGACCAATCTCTGTCAGGCGATTCGTTCGACGCAAGGCAAGGGTTTGATGCCGGACTCGACCTCACGCTTCTCGCTGGATGGCAAGCCGCTGTTTCACTACATGGGCACGTCCACGTTTTCGAACTACATCGTCGTGCCGGAAATCGCGGTCGCGAAAGTGCGTGAAGACGCGCCGTTCGACAAGATCTGCTACATCGGTTGCGGTGTGACGACAGGTGTCGGTGCTGTCGTGTATTCGGCGAAGGTCGAGGCGGGCGCAAACGTGGTGGTGTTCGGTCTCGGCGGCATCGGGTTGAATGTGATCCAGGGCGCGAAGATGGTCGGCGCGGACAAGATTATCGGCGTCGACATCAATCCGGGCCGCGTCGAACTCGCGAAGAAGTTCGGCATGACGCACTTCATCAACCCGAATGAAGTCGAGAACGTGGTCGATCACATCGTGCAACTCACCGATGGCGGCGCCGACTACTCGTTCGAATGCATCGGCAACACCAAGGTGATGCGTCAGGCGCTCGAATGCACGCACAAGGGCTGGGGCCAGTCGTTCATCATCGGCGTGGCGGCGGCGGGCGAGGAGATCAGCACGCGTCCGTTCCAGCTGGTGACGGGCCGCGAGTGGAAAGGCTCGGCGTTCGGCGGCGCACGCGGCCGCACCGACGTGCCGAAGATCGTCGACTGGTACATGGAAGGCAAGATCAATATCGACGATCTGATCACGCACCGTTTGCCGCTCGAACGCATCAACGAGGGCTTCGATCTGATGAAGAAGGGCGAGTCGATCCGCTCGGTCGTGCTGTACTAAACGGGGAGCTTCGCCATGCTTGAACTCTTATCGTCGCATGCCTGTCATGGCGGCGAGCAGCGCATCTATCGGCACGACTCGCAGACCATCGGTCTGCCGATGCGCTTCTCCATCTATCTGCCGCCGCAGGCCTTGCAAGCCAACGCGAACGTACCCGCGCTGTTCTATCTCGCGGGACTCACGAGTACAGAAGAGACCTTCCCGGTCAAAGCCGGAGCGCAGCGCTTCGCGGCGCAGCACGGCATCGCGCTGATCGCGCCGGATACCAGTCCGCGCGGTGCGGGTGTGCCGGGCGAAAGCGCGGCGTGGGACTTCGGCGTGGGCGCGGGCTTTTACGTCGACGCCACGCAGCAGCCGTGGGCGCAGCACTACCGGATGTACTCGTACGTGCGGGACGAGCTGCGCGAAACGGTGCTTGCGAATCTGCCGGTGGACGGCGCGCGTCTGGGCATCTTCGGGCATTCGATGGGCGGTCACGGTGCGTTGATGCTGGCGCTGCGCAATCCGGAGATTTATCGGTCGGTGTCGGCGTTCGCGCCGATTGCCGCGCCTTCACTGTGCCCGTGGGGGGTGAAGGCGTTCACCGGCTATCTGGGCGAAGACCGGGAAGCGTGGAAGCAGTACGACGCGAGTGAACTGGTCGCGCATGTGTCGCGCAAGTTTTCGGCGGGGATTCTGGTCGATCAGGGGCTCGCGGATCAGTTCCTTGCCGAGCAACTGAATCCGGATGTGTTCGAAGCCGCTTGCCAGGCCGCGGGTCAGCCGCTGACGTTGCGCCGTCACGCGGGCTATGACCACGGCTACTACTTCATCTCGACGTTCATCGAGGATCATCTCGCGCATCACGCGAAGGTGCTGCTCGGCTGAAGTCTCACAGGACGACGATGGTGGTGTGCAGATGCGACGCCGTCATCGTCCCTGGAGATTCAATGCCGTCTCAACAAACTCGCGCCGTACACCACCGCCGAGAGTACGGTGATCCAGAAGCTCGTCGGCCAATCGGTGTAGAACGCAAGCGTCAAACCGAGCCACGCTTGCAGCAACGCAAACACAGCGGCCAGCACGAGGCCCGCTGATAACCGCGTCGTCATGTTTTGCGCGGCGGCAGCCGGGCCGACCATCAGCGTGAACACCAGCAGCACGCCGACGATCTGCGTACACGCCGCCACGGCCAGCGCGGCAATCGCGAGAAACAGCACGGACACGAGACGCAACGACAGGCCCTTGGCTTCGGCCAGTTCCGGCTGCAACGAAGCGAACAGCAGCGGCCGCATGATCGCCGCGAGCGCCAGCAAACTCACGACGCCGAGACCCGCCAGCACGCCGAGCGTCGACGCATTCACGCCGAGCACGTTGCCGAACAGCAGCGCGGTGACCTGGGTCGCGTACGCGGTGAAGAAGTGCAGGAACAACAAGCCGAAGCCGAGCGACAGCGAGAGGATCACGCCGATCGCCACATCGCGTCCGGCAAGACGTTCGCCGAGCGCGCCCATGCCGACGCCCGCCGCGAGCGTGAAGCCGATCATCCCCCAGATCGGCGAGATGCCGATCAGCACCGCGCCGGTCGCGCCGGTGAAGCCGACGTGCGAGAGCGCGTGGCCCGCGAAGGTCTGTCCGCGCATCACCAGAAAATAACCCACCACGCCGGCCAGCACCGCGACGATCCCCGACGCCGCGAATGCGTTGACCATGAAATCGTATTCAAACATCGTGCGTGTGTCCGTCGTGCGAGTCGTGCTGATGTGAGTGGCCGTGCGAGTGGCCATGCGAATGTGAATGCGAGTGGCTGTGGCCGCCGCTCTCGTCGTGTTCGTGCTCGTGATCGTGCTTTTCCACTTCGACGTCGCCCGACATCACGAAGATGCGGCCGTTCACACGCATCACGTCGATCGGCGAGCCGTAGAGACGCGACAGGACCGGCCGGGTGATCACTTCGTCGACGGTGCCGAGCGCCGCCACGCCGCTGCCGAGATACAGCACGCGATCGAGCGCGTGCAGCAGCGGGTTCAGTTCATGCGCCGAAAACAGCACGGCGATGCCGAGTTCCTGCTGCACGCGCCGCACCAGTTCGACCACGCTCTTCTGATGATGCGGGTCGAGGCTGATCAGCGGTTCGTCGAGCAACAGCAGCTTCGGGTTGCCGAGCAGGCATTGCGCGAGCAGGAGCCGCTGACGCTCGCCGCCCGACAGTTCCGACAACGGCCGCTCGGCCAGCTTGCGGCCGCCCACCAGATCCAGCACGCGCTCGACATCGGCGCGAGTGGCGGCGTCCGCATGCGGCAAACCCCAGCGATGGCCGTCGGCGGCCATCGCGACGAAATCGCGGCCACGCACGCGACGTCCGGCGAGCGCACTGCGCGTCTGCGGCATATAGCCGATCGACGCGTTGCCGCGCTCGACCGGTTGTCCCAGCACGCGGATCGCGCCTTGGGCAGCGGGCACGAGACCGAGCACGGCGCGCATCAGCGTCGTCTTGCCCGCGCCGTTCGGCCCGAGCACGCCGATGAATTCGCCCTGGTTCACCACGAAGCCGGTGTCGCGCAGAATCGTGCGGTCGCCGAGTTCGAGCGTCACCTGCTCGAGTTCGAGCACGGGCGCGGTGCTGGGGGGATGCGCAGGCGCGCTGCGGCCAGTCTCAGTCATGGGGTTTTTCCTTTCGCGCCTGAAGCCGCGGCGTTCGCGCCATTCGCGTCGCCCGCGGCCAGCGCCGTGCCCAACGCGTCGAGCTGCGTCAGCATCCACGTCTGATAGGTCTTGCCGGCCGGTTCGGTCTCGGTGACGCTCATGGTCGGCACCTTCGATTGCTGCGCGAGCTTCAACATGCGTTTGGTCAGGGCCTCGGTTGCCTGGCTGTTATAGATCAGAACACGGACGCGCTTCTCACGCAGATCGCGTTCGAATGCGGCGATATCGGCCGCACTGGCTTCGGTGTCGTTCATGGTGGCGAGCTGGAAGCGCAGATTGCGCATGGACAGGCCCACCGCGTCGGACATGTAGCCAAACACCGGCTCGGTCGCCGTGACCGGCACGCCCGCGTAGCGGCCATGCAACTCGGCGACCTTGGCGTCGACCGGTTTCAGCGAATCGAGAAACTTCGCGAGGTTCGCATCGTACGCCGACTTGTGCGCCGGGTCAGCCGCGACGAGCGCCTCACTCACGGCGCGCGCCACTTTCGGCATGGTCGCCGGGTCGTACCAGAGGTGCGGATTGTCGCCGCCCTTCTTGCCGGTGAGATCGGCTGCGACGATCGTGACGCGCTTCGAGCCCTTCGACGCCGCGAGCAATTTTGCCATCCACGGATCGTAGTCGGCGCCGTTGTAGACCACAAGGCTCGCGTGCTGCAACGCACGCGCCGTCTTCGGACTGGCTTCGAACAGATGCGGATCCTGGTCCGGATTGCTGAGGATGCTCGTCACGTCGACGCGATCGCCGCCGAGTTGCTGCACCACGTCGCCGTAAAAATTTTCCGCCGCGACGACCGGAATTTTTGCATCCGCGGCCATCGCGACGTGGCCAAATGCGAGCACGGCGGCGCTCACGGCGAGGTACTTCGACAGCTTCAGCGCACGCTGCGCGCCGTTCAACATCGAGCCAAAATTCTTCATTGTTGTGTCCTGCTGCGTGAGAGTTGAATGAATCACAGACGTTAGGAAGGGCGCGCCGGTGCTACGCCGGTTTTGTGCCGGCGCAAGCACCCGCGGGCCGCGCCGCGCGGGCACACAGCGCGCACAGACCGCTCAGTTCGACCACCTGCCGGTGCACTTCGAAGCCGTGCGCCGGCGCGCTATGCGACAACTGTTCGGCGAGGTCGTCGCCGGGAATCTCGACGGTCGCGCCGCAGCCGTCGCACATTAGAAACTGGCTGCGATGCGGCACGCCGACTTCGCAGCAGGCTACGAACGCGTTCTTCGATTCGATCCGATGGACGAAGCCATGCGCGAGCAGAAAATCCAGCGCGCGATAAACGGTCGTGGGCGGCACGCGACCGCGTGCCGGCTCGAGCGCGTCAAGCAGTTCGTAAGCGCCGATTGGCCGCTCGCTGGCGACGATCGCCGCATACACCTGACGACGCAGCGGCGTGAGCGCAAGCCCGTGCAGCGCGGCATGCGCTTCGGCATGCGCGAGCCGCACGGCGTGGTGTTCTGCAATCGATGTGGCCATCGGCGGATGCTCCTGACGAAATAGCAATCAAGCGAAACAGCGATCAAGCGGCTTCGAAGCGAGGTCGCAATGATATAACGTATCTCGAATTTTTGTCAGCAAGGCGAGCAGAAAGCAGATTGGCTGTCCTCGATTTCTCGTATTAGTGTTGTTCGAGGCGGATGAGTGGGGCGCATGTCCTGCCGCGCTGCACCATCGAAATCTGCTCGGGCGCCTTGACATGGCCCTGTGCGTATCCGATCATTCGATCACCAACAGAGCAATTGTTCGCGCAATGAGCGTTCGCTCACCGCGCCTCAAGAAGCGAAACGAACCGGAGACGAGCAGTGGCGGCACGATTGCAAGACAAGGTGGCCATTCTGACCGGCGCGGCAAGCGGAATCGGTGAAGCCGTCGCCCGCCGGTATCTGGACGAAGGCGCGCGCTGCGTGCTGGTCGATGTGAAGCCGGCGGACAGTTTCGGCGACACATTGCGCGCCGCTTACGGCGAGCGCGTGCTGACCGTGAGCGCCGACGTCACGCGCCGCGACGATATCCAGCGCATCGTGGCGAGCACGCTGGAGCGCTTCGGGCAAATCGACATTCTCTTCAACAACGCGGCGCTCTTCGACATGCGCCCGATCCTCGACGAATCCTGGGACGTGTTCGACCGTCTCTTCGCGGTCAACGTGAAGGGCATGTTCTTCCTGATGCAGGCCGTTGCACAAAAGATGGTCGAGCAAGGCCGCGGCGGCAAGATCATCAATATGTCGTCGCAAGCCGGACGGCGCGGCGAGGCGCTCGTGTCGCACTACTGCGCGACCAAGGCGGCCGTGCTGAGCTACACGCAATCCGCGGCATTGGCGCTCGCGACGCACAAGATCAATGTGAACGGCATCGCGCCGGGTGTCGTCGATACGCCGATGTGGAACGAAGTCGACGCGCTCTTCGCCCGCTATGAAAACCGGCCGCTCGGCGAGAAGAAACGCCTCGTTGGTGAAGCGGTGCCGCTCGGCCGCATGGGCGTGCCGGACGATCTGACCGGCGCCGCCCTGTTTCTCGCGTCGGCCGACGCCGACTACATCACCGCGCAAACCCTGAACGTCGACGGCGGCAACTGGATGAGCTGAGTCCGCGCCGTTCATCGTCATTTTCGTAGAACAAACGCTGCACTACATAACGTACGAGAAAGGAGACAACACATGAAGCCAGCTCTCAAATCCACGCTAAAGGCGGTCAGTGCCGGCGCTGTCGCATGCTTTGCATTGAACGCGTCGGCGGCCACGGTGACGATCGCCACGCTGAACAATCCAGACATGATCGAGCTGAAGAAGCTCTCGCCCGAATTCGAAAAGGCGAATCCGGACATCAAGCTGAACTGGGTGATTCTCGAAGAAAACGTGCTGCGTCAGCGCGCCACCACCGACATCACGACCGGCAGCGGCCAGTTCGACGTGATGACGATCGGCGCGTACGAAACGCCGCAATGGGGCAAGCGCGGCTGGCTCACGCCGCTCACCAATCTGCCCGCCGACTACGATCTGAACGACGTCGTGAAGACGGCCCGCGACGGCCTCTCGAGCGGCGGCCAGTTGTACGCGCTGCCGTTCTATGTAGAAAGCTCGATGACGTATTACCGCAAGGATTTGTTCGCGGCCAAGGGTCTGAAGATGCCCGATCAGCCGACCTACGAACAGATCGCGCAATTCGCCGACAAGCTCACCGACAAGGCCAACGGCATTTACGGCATCTGTCTGCGCGGCAAGGCGGGCTGGGGCGAGAACATGGCCTACGGCACGACGGTGGTGAACACCTTCGGCGGCCGCTGGTTCGACGAGAAGTGGAACGCGCAGCTCACCTCGCCGGAATGGAAGAAGGCGATGACTTTCTACGTTGATCTGCTGAAGAAGGACGGCCCTCCGGGAGCGAGTTCGAACGGCTTCAACGAGAACCTCACGCTGATGTCCTCCGGCAAGTGCGGCATGTGGATCGACGCCACGGTTGCCGCTGGCATGCTCTACAACAAGCAGCAATCGCAGATCGCGGACAAGGTCGGTTTCGCCGCGGCGCCGATCGCGGTCACGCCGAAGGGTTCGCATTGGCTGTGGGCTTGGGCGCTGGCGATTCCGAAGTCGTCGAAGCAGCCTGACGCGGCGAAGAAGTTCATCACGTGGGCCACGTCGAAGCAATACATCGAACTGGTCGCGAAGGACGAAGGCTGGGCCTCGGTGCCGCCGGGAACGCGCAGGTCCACGTACGCGCGACCGGAGTACAAGCAGGCAGCTCCGTTCGGCGACTTCGTGCTGAAGGCGATCGAAACGGCGGATCCGGAGCATCCGACGCTCAAGCCGGTGCCGTACACCGGTGTGCAGTTCGTCGGGATTCCTGAGTTCCAGTCGTTCGGTACCGTGGTCGGTCAGAGCATCTCCGGCGCGATTGCCGGTCAGATGACGATCGATCAGGCGCTGGCAGCCGGCAACGCCACCGCGGATCGCGCGGTGAAGCAGGCCGGCTACCAGAAGTAAGCCACGGTAGTCATGTGGCACGCGCCGGCTGACGCCCGTCAGCCGGCCCACGCAGCACAGCGGGCCGTCCCCGCCGCGCATGCGCCGCGACATCGCAAAGTGTCGCCGCGGCGTTCATGCGGTTTCGGGCGGCGGTCCGCGCATTACCGAACAGGTGGTCAATCATGCGTCCTCTGCGCCTACCTATCATGCATGCCCATCCCCAGACAGAAAAAGAACGTGAAATCCGCAAGGCCAATTCCGCCCGCTGGCTAGTCTCGCCGTCGGTCGCGGTCCTGGTGCTGTGGATGGCGATTCCGCTCGCGATGACGATCTGGTTTTCGTTCTCGCGCTACAACCTGTTGAACCCGGATCTGAAAGGCTTCGCGGGTTTCGACAACTATAAATACCTGGCCAGCGATCCGTCGTTCGGCCCTTCGATCGGTCACACGCTCGAACTGATCATCTCGGTCCTCGTGATCACGGTGGTCGGTGGCGTGCTGATGGCGATCCTGTTCGACCGCAAGTTCTACGGCCAGGGCATCGCGCGGCTGCTCGCCATCGCGCCGTTCTTCGTGATGCCGACCGTGAGCGCGCTGATCTGGAAGAACATGATTCTGCATCCGGTGTATGGCCTGATCGCGCAGGGCATGCGCGCCATGGGCATGACGCCGATCGACTGGTTCGCGGAATATCCGCTGACAGCCGTGATCATGATCGTCGCGTGGCAGTGGCTGCCGTTCGCTTTCCTGATTCTGTTCACGGCGATCCAGTCGCTCGATCAGGAGCAGAAGGAGGCGGCGCGCATCGACGGCGCGGGTCCGTTCTCGATGTTCTTCTACATCACGCTGCCTCACCTGAAACGGGCGATCGCGGTGGTGGTGATGATGGAGACGATTTTCCTGCTGTCGATCTTCGCCGAAATCTATACGACCACGGGCGGCGGTCCGGGCACTGCGACCACCAACCTGTCGTACCTGATCTATTCGCTGGGCCTGCAACAGTTCGACGTCGGTCTCGCGTCGGCGGGCGGCATTCTCGCTGTCGTGCTGGCCAATATCGTGTCGTTCTTCCTCGTGCGGATGCTCGCGAAGAACCTGAAAGGGGAGTACGAAAAATGAGCCAAGTTGCCTCTACCCCGGTGTCGAACTCGACTGCCATGACCGTGCCGGCGAAGTCGCCGTTCGCCGCGATTCGCCGCGGCATTCCCGGCGTGATCGCCTGGCTCGTCGCCTTGCTGCTGTTCTTTCCGATCTTCTGGATGACGATCACCGCATTCAAGACGGAGCAGCAAGCCTATGCGTCGTCGCTGTTTTTCATCCCGACGCTCGATAGCTTCCGCGAGGTGTTCGCGCGCAGCAATTACTTTTCGTTCGCGTGGAATTCGATACTGATCTCCGCGGGCGTGACGATTCTGTGCCTGATTCTCGCGGTGCCAGCTGCATATGCGATGGCGTTCTTCCCGACCCGTCGCACGCAAAAAGTGCTGCTGTGGATGCTGTCGACCAAGATGATGCCGTCGGTCGGCGTGCTGGTGCCGATCTATCTGTTGTGGAAAAACAGCGGGTTGCTGGATTCGGTATCGGGTCTCGTGATCGTCTACACGCTGATCAATCTGCCGATCGCGGTGTGGATGTCGTTCACGTACTTCGCCGAAATACCACGCGACATTCTCGAGGCCGGGCGGATCGACGGTGCCGCGACGTGGCAGGAAATCGTCTATCTGCTGATGCCGATGTCGCTGCCCGGGCTCGCATCGACGGCGCTGCTGCTCGTGATCCTGTCGTGGAACGAAGCGTTCTGGAGCATCAACCTGTCGAGTTCGAACGCCGCGCCGCTGACTGTGTTCATCGCCTCGTATTCGAGTCCTGAAGGTCTGTTCTGGGCCAAGCTGTCGGCCGCTTCGCTGCTGGCGGTCGCGCCGATCCTGATCGTCGGCTGGCTGTCGCAGAAGCAACTGGTGCGCGGCCTTACCTTCGGGGCGGTCAAATGACGGCAGGCACGAGTGGAAGCACGCTCGCCGGCAATTTCGCACTGATCTGCGATTGCGACGGCGTGCTGATCGACAGCGAAGCCGTGGCGGCGCGCATGCTGGTGCACGAACTCGAAGCGCGCTGGCCCGACACCGACGTCGAACCGGTCGTGCTGCCGCTGCTTGGACTACGCATCGAGAAAGTGCTGCAGGGCACCGCGGCGCAACTCGGCAAAAGTCTCAGCGTCGACGATATCGATGCGATCCGCAGCGCGGTGGAAGCAGCGGCGATGCAGGCGCCGACGGTCGAAGGCATCGAAGCCGCGCTGGCTCAGGTGCCGATCGCCAAGGGCTGCGCGAGCAACAGCTATCGCCCGTATGTGGAAACGGTGCTGACGCGCACGGGCCTCGTGAGGTTTTTCGGCGACCGCCTGTTCTGCGCCGATGCGGTGCCGAATCCGAAGCCCGCGCCCGACGTCTATCTGGCGGCGGCCAAGGGCCTCGGACTCGCACCCTCGGCGTGCCTCGTGGTGGAGGACAGCGTCACCGGCGTGACGGCGGCGAGCGCGGCGGGCATGACGGTGCTCGGCTTCATCGGCGGCGGTCATGCGAGCGATGCGCAGATCGACAGGCTGCATGCAGCCGGCGCGCGTCACGTATTCGACGACATGCAGCAGTTGCCGGAACTGGTCGCGCAATGGACGCTGAGCGCGACGGCAGCGGCACCGTAGGCACGGCAGCGAAAAGCAAATCAACGTAGCAGCCTGGGCGTGCCAAACAGTTCAGGCAACCGAAACATCGGACAAGCAACACATAGCATTACACGGAGACACATCATGGCAAGCGTAACTCTGCGCAACATCAGGAAGGCGTACGACGAAAACGAAGTGATGCGCGACATCAACCTCGATATCGCGGACGGCGAGTTCGTCGTGTTCGTGGGCCCGAGCGGTTGCGGTAAATCGACGCTGATGCGGATGATCGCCGGCCTCGAAGATATCAGCGGCGGCGATCTGACCATCGACGGCATGCGTGTGAACGACGTTGCACCCGCCAAGCGCGGCATCGCGATGGTGTTCCAGTCGTACGCGCTGTATCCGCACATGACCCTGTACGACAACATGGCGTTCGGCCTGAAACTCGCCGGCACCAAGAAGCCGGAAATCGATTCGGCCGTGCGCAACGCGGCGAAGATCCTGCATATCGACCATCTGCTCGATCGCAAGCCGAAGCAGTTGTCCGGCGGCCAGCGTCAGCGCGTGGCGATCGGCCGCGCGATTACGCGCAAGCCGAAGGTGTTCCTGTTCGACGAACCGCTGTCGAATCTCGACGCCGCCTTGCGGGTGAAAATGCGCCTCGAATTCGCGCGTCTGCATGACGAACTGAAGACCACGATGATCTACGTGACGCACGATCAGGTCGAGGCGATGACGCTGGCGGACAAGATCGTAGTGCTGTCGGCGGGCAATCTGGAACAGGTCGGCAGCCCGACCATGCTGTATCACGCGCCGGCCAACCGTTTCGTCGCAGGATTCATCGGTTCGCCGAAGATGAACTTCATGGAAGGCGTGGTGCAGTCGGTCACGCACGACGGCGTCACGGTGCGCTACGAAACCGGCGAGACGCAGCGCGTCGCGGTGGAACCGGCCGCGGTGAAGCAGGGCGACAAGGTGACGGTCGGCATTCGCCCCGAGCATCTGCATGTCGGCTTGGCCGACGACGGCATAACGGCCCGCACGATGGCGGTCGAATCGCTCGGCGACGCGGCGTATCTGTATGCGGAATCGAGCGTCGCGCCGGACGGACTGATCGCGCGGATTCCGCCGCTCGAACGTCATACCAAAGGCGAGACGCAAAAACTCGGCGCCACGCCGGAGCATTGCCATTTGTTCGACAGCGCAGGGAAAGCATTCCAGCGTAAGATCGTCGAAGTGCTGGCCGCGTGATGATTTGGGAAAGCGGCGGGCGCGCCGCTTTCCTTTCAATCACGCTCCGGAAACGCTCATGGCTGCCTACGTCGTCATTACGCGCGAGAAAACGCTCGACCCCGCGAAGCTGGACGAATACAAACAGGTTGCGCCTGCAACCTTCGAGCGGCATCCGGTCATGATGCTGGCGAGCCACGGGCGCAAGGAAGTGGTGGAGGGTCCGCCGATCGACGAAATCCTGATCCTCGAATTCGCCAGTTACGACGAAGCGCTCACCTGGTATCGCAGTCCGGAGTATCAGGCCGTCAGCGAGACGCGTCTGCAGGGCGGGGAATATCGGATCATCATCACCGAGGGGCTGACGGCGATGTAGCGCGGCAAGGCCGCCGGCTCACGCCTCGAGCGCGGCCCTTGCGCACGATTCGTCAGTCACGAGTCCCGACAGCCAGCCGCCTTTGAGCACCGCGATCAGCGCCTCATGCTTGCGTTGGCCGCCGGCGAAACCGATGGTCGGGCGCCGCGGCGGCGAGTCGAGCGCGATGCTCGTCACGCGCCGGCCGGTCGGCGATTCGACGTGCGCGCCGGCTGAATCGATCGGCAGGCCGAGCATTTCAGCCACGGCGCCGTTCTGCATCAACTCTTTCACTTCCGCCGACGTAATGAAGCCGTCTTCGTGCAGCGGACATTTCGGCCCGATATTGCCGATGCCGACGAACGCCACGTCGGCCTGCGCCGACAGCGATTCGACGATCCGGTAAAGCCGGTGATTGCACCACTGCGCGCGTTCCGCTTCGCTATCGGCGAGCAGCGGCGCGGGCAGCAGAAAATGCTTGCCACCCGTCTTCTCCGAAATGTGCAGCGCGACGTCATAGCGGTTCGAGGAGCCGTCCTGGGCGATCGCTCCGACCATCGATACCAGCCGGTGCTGCGGACGGTCCAGTTGCGCGATCTGATCGACTGCGGCCTTCAGCGTCCGGCCGCTGCTCACCGCGACCACCATGGGTTTTTCCTCGCTGAGATAGCGCTCCATCACCTGCGCGCCGGCCACCGCCAGCTTACGGTCGACTTCTTCGGACGTATCGCTGTCGATCGGCACCACTTCGCACATGCTGAGGCCATAGCGTTTCGACAGTTGATCGGCGAGCGCGAGGCAGTCCGCCAGTTTGTGATCGACGCGCACGCGAATCAGATTCTTTTCCACCGCGAAGGCGACCAACCGTTGCGCGACCGGGCGCGACACCTGGAGCTTCTCGGCGATCTCGTTCTGGGTGTTGCCGGCGACGTAGTAAAGCCACGCGGCGCGGGTAGCAAGATCTAATTTTTCTGTGGACTTGGGCACGGTGACGGTTCGCTTGAAGTGCGCCGATGATAGCAGCCGGTCCCGGCGCCTTAACTCAACCCGGCGCTGAAACAGGCCGCGGATTGCCGGTCAGGCAAGCAGTTGCCGCGCGGGGTCGAACAACGGCCGCACGTGGCGGTAGAGCGCGCGATACGCTTCGAGCCGCGCGCGCAGTTCGGCATGGCGGCGTGGGTTCGGCGTGAACTCCTTGGCGATGGGCGGCTTGGTCAGCACCGTGGCCGGATCGCCGCCCGCGGCCAGCCAGCCGAGGCGTGCCGCGCCGAGCGCCGCGCCGGTCTCGCCGCCGCCGTGCTTGCGGGTGGCGGTGTCGAGTGCGTCGGCGAGCAACTGGGCCCAGTAGTCGCTGCGGGCGCCGCCCCCGAGCAGGGACAGCGCCTTCGCTTCGGTGCCGGCCGCGCGCAGCGCATCGAGGCCGTCGGTTAGCGCGAGCGTGACGCCTTCGAGCACCGCGTAGCCGAGCAGCGCGCGATCGGTTGCGTGAGTCATGCCGAAGAACACGCCTTGCGCGTACGGGTCGTTGTGCGGCGTACGTTCGCCGGACAGATAGGGCAGGAAGAGCGGCGCGGTGTTCAACGCGTCCGCGGGCAGCGCCTCGATTTCGGCGAGCAGGGTCGGCTCGTCGGTGGAGGTGAGCTTGCAGACCCAGCGCAGACAGCTTGCAGCGGAGAGCACCACGCTCATCTGGTGCCAGCGATCCGGAATCGCGTGACAGAACGCGTGCACGGCCGAAGCCGGATTCGGCCGGAAGCTGTCGCCGACCACGCACAGCACGCCCGACGTGCCGAGCGAGACGAAGCCGTCGCCGGGTTGCGTCGCGCCGATGCCGATTGCGCTGGTGGCGTTATCGCCGCCACCGGCCGCGACGATCACACCATCGCTCAAACCGAATTCGCGCGCCACTTCGGGCAGCAGCGTGCCGGACGGCTCGCTGCCTTCGCACAGGCTCGGCATCTGCGCGCGCGACATGTTGCAGGCCGCGAGCAGCGAGTCCGACCAGTCGCGTTTGGCGACATCGAGCCACAGCGTGCCGGCCGCATCCGATGGATCGGACACCTTGCCGCCGGTCAGTTGCAGGCGCAAGTAATCTTTCGGCAGCAATACGCAGGCGGTCTGCGCAAAAATCTCGGGTTCGTGGCGCGCGACCCACAGCAGCTTCGGCGCGGTGAAGCCGGGCATGGCGAGATTGCCGGCGACGCTGTGCAACTCCGGCGCGCGCTCGGTCAGTTCCGCGCATTCCTTGTCGCTGCGCATGTCGTTCCACAAAATCGCCGGACGCAGCACGCGGTCCTGCGCATCCAGCAGCACGGCGCCGTGCATCTGACCCGACAGGCCGATGCCGCGAATCTGCGCGAACTCGTCGGGATGTTTGGCGCGCAATGCGGCGAGCGCGGTGCGCGTGCCGGCCCACCAATCTTCGGGATTCTGCTCGGCCCAGCGCTGATGCGGGCGCGAAACGGTAAACGGTGAGCCTGCGGTCCCGATCACGCGTCCGTCGGAGGCGAGCAGCAGAACTTTTACTTCGGACGTGCCGAGGTCGATGCCGAGATACATGGGCGCGGAACCTTCGTCGTTGGAGATGCGCTACTTTAGCCGCACATGGCGCGCGGTGCCATGCGCATTAAGCCTGGCACCGACGCGCTTCGATGCCGCGCGGTGCGCGGCCCTTCTTAATCGTGAAGTCTGCGGCGCTCAAACCGCGCCGCGTTTGGCGAGCCATACATCGACGCGCGCCAGTGCGCCTTCCAGCGCCGATTCGAGTTCCGGCGTTTGGGCCATGCTGCCCCACAGCAGCCGGTCGGCGGCGAACGCTTTCAACGGATCGGGCGCCTCGAAGAAAGCGCGCGCGGCGCGCTCATCCATCACACCGTCCTGATACGCGTAGGGCAGTTCGCCGGTATTCCAGCGCTCGAGAAAGCGGAAGAAGAGGGCAGGCAGCATCGCCGTCGCCGCGGGCGTGACGCCGCGCTCGAAACACTCGGACATCGTCGGCGCGATAAAGCCGGGCAGCTTCGAAAAGCCGTCCGCCGCGACGCGCTGGTTCGTGTCCTGGATATAAGGATTGCTGAAGCGCTCGAGCACCACGTCGCGATAGCGTTCGAGATCGAGCGGACTCGGCGTGAGACACGGAATCACGTCTTCGGTCACGTATTCGTAGGCGAATTTGTTGATGTCGGCGTCGAGCGTGCCTTCGTGAATGTAGTTCAGTCCGACCAGCGTACCCGCCCACGCGATGCAGCTATGCGTCGCGTTGAGGATGCGGATCTTCGCTTCTTCATACGGCATCACCGAGTCGACCAGTTCCGCGCCGACGTTTTCCCATGCCGGGCGTCCCGCAATGAAGCGGTCTTCGATCACCCATTGGATGAACGCTTCGCCCATCACCGGAGCGGCGTCGTCGACGCCGGTGGCGGCCTTGACGCGCTCACGCACGTCCGGCGTGGGACGCGGCGTGATGCGGTCGACCATCGAACTCGGACAGGCGGTGTTGTCGTCGAACCATTGCGCGAGGTCCGCAGCGCCGCGCCGTTCGAGAAACTCGCTCATGCCCGCATGGAAGCGTTCACCGTTGCGGCGCAGGTTGTCGCAAGTCTGCAGCGTGACCGGGCCCGCGTCGCCTTTCATGCGCGCGTCGAGAATCGCAGCCAGCGCGCCATAAATGGTGGTGTGGCCGCCTTTGAGGTCGGCCGCGAGGTCGGGGTTGGCGGTGTCGAGTTCGTCCTGCTCGTCGAGGTAATAGCCGCCTTCGGTGACGGTGAACGCGATGATCTTGCAGGCCGGATCGGCGCCGGCTTCGATCAGCGCGTCGAGGCTCTCGGTCCACGGTACGACGCGCTCGATCGAACGAATCGTCTCGTAGGCGCGCTCACCTTGAGGCGTGACGGTCTCGAGCGTATAGACGCCGTTTTGCGCGGCGAGCGCTTCGAGCACCGCATTCATGTCGCTGCGGATATTGCCGACCGTTAGCGACCAATGCGGCTCGCCCGGCACCTTGGCCTCGTTCAATCGGTGGAGATACCACGCCTGATGGGCGCGATGAAACGATCCCGCGCCGATGTGCAGGATCACGTGTGCGGCCGCGCCGCTGTCTTGCCCGCTGTTCATGTGCGTCTCCTGAATGTCCTTGCTCGCACGGCTGGTAGCGTGCGTTTCTTCTAGAGTTGGAGCATTTGCTCTGCATGTGAGCGAATGATCGTACCCGGCGAAACGAAAGTCAAGGCGACCGCGAACGGTTTTCGTGGCGCAGCGCGGCGTGGCGGGGCTTTTCGGCGTGGCTCACGGTGCGTCTTAGCGTGATGGAGGCGCGTTGCCAAGCGTATTGCATTGCACCAAATTTGACATTGAGCGCGCCAGGACTAACCCGAATGCAAAAAAGTATCGGTCCGCGGTTTCATTTTTAGTGGTGAATAGCGCGCCGGAAGGCTACTTTTCGCTATACAAGACGAAGACCAGCGGCGCTCCAAACGGCCGCTTCATGGAGGCAGACAGTGCAACCCGATCTCGAACTCGTGGCCGTACGCCGTGACGAATCGTTCAAAGTATGGTCGCACGGCTATCCGTACCGCACGGTGCGCTGGCACTTTCATCCGGAATACGAAATTCACCTGATCGTGGCGACGACCGGCAAGATGTTCGTCGGCGATCACATCAGCAGCTACACGCCTGGCAACCTCGTGTTGATGGGGCCGAACCTGCCGCACAACTGGGTGAGCGACGTGCCGGAAGGCGAGACGATTGCGCAGCGCAATCTGGTCGTGCAGTTTGGGCAGGAGTTCGTATCGAGCTGCATCGACAGTTTTCCTGAGTGGCGTCAGGTCGAAGCGCTGCTCGCCGATTCGCGTCGAGGCATCTCGTTCGGCGCGCAAACGAGCGCGGCGATCCAGCCGCTGTTCCTCGAATTGCTGGTGGCGCGCGGACTGCGCCGGCTGGTGCTGTTCATGTCGATGCTCGAAATCCTGATGAACGCGGAGGATCGCGAGACGCTCGCGAGTCCCGCTTATCAGGCCGACCCGACCAGCTTCGCGTCGACGCGCATCAATCACGTGCTGTCGTATATCGGCAAAAACCTCGCGAACGAGTTGCGCGAATCGGATCTGGCGCAACTCGCGGGCCAGAGCGTCAGCGCGTTCTCGCGGTATTTCCGCCGCCACACGGGGCTGCCGTTCGTGCAGTACGTGAACCGCATGCGTATCAACCTAGCGTGCCAGTTGCTCACCGACGACGATCTGAGCGTCACCGATATCTGTTTCAAGGCGGGCTTCAACAACCTGTCGAATTTCAACCGGCAGTTCCTCGCGGTGAAGGGCATGGCGCCTTCGAAATTCCGCCACTATCAGCAACTGAACGACGCAAGCCGCGACGCCTCCGAAGAAGCCGCGGCGCGCGGCGTGGGTATCGACGACGCGCCGGCCATCGTGCTCGCGCCGGGTCTGCCGCGCAGCGCCGCCGCCGCTTATCCACCGACGTAGTCCCAGCCCACGCTTCCAGCCGAAGCGTTTTATTTCACCCGCGTTTCAACACGTGACGATCGATTTGTCGGTGCCGATTCGCGAACTCTCGGTGGCGCAGCAGCAGTTCGTCGCGATGATTTTCATCTCGCACCACCTCGAAGAGATTTCCGAAGTGTGCGACCGCATTACCCTGCTGCGTGATGGTCAGTACGTCGGCATGACCGAGGTATCGCAATCCGACGTAGGGCATCTCGTGGAGATGATAGTGGGACGCCGCATCGAAAACAGCCTTCCGCCGAAGCCACCGCTGCGCGCGGATGCGAAGATCGTGCTCGAAGTCGACAAGCTACAGTTGCTCAAGGACAGTCCGATGTTGAGCTTCAGGCTGCGTGAAGGCGAGATTCTCGGCTTCACGGGACTGGTCGGCTCGGGGCGCACGGAAACCGCGCTTGCCGTGATCGGCGCGGATCCGGCGCACGTCAAGGAGATTCGCATCAACGGCGCGGCGGCCAAGCTGTCCGATCCCGCCGATGCGTTGCGCGCCGGTGTCGACATTCTGCCGGAGAGCCGCAAGACCGAAGGCCTGATCACCGACTTCTCGATCAAGCAGAACATCTCGATCAACAACCTCGGCAAATATCGCTCGTGGAGTTTTTTCATCGACCAGCGCAGCGAAGCGCGTGCGACCGCCGACATCATGAAGCGCGTGGGCGTCAAAGCGCCGACCATGCACACCGAAGTCGCGACGCTCTCCGGCGGCAATCTGATCTTGTCCGAACTGCCGGAGATCGTCGGCATGTGCGACCGCGTCGCCGTGTTCCGGCGACCGCAGAAAGTAACTCTCCACTGACTTCCTTTTTTTAGCAGGACCATGCAATGACGACTCAATCCGACAAGCAGAACATGACAGCCATCGTCTGTCATGCACCGAAAGACTATCGCGTCGAACAGGTGTCGAAGCCTCGCGCGGGCGCCCACGAACTGGTGATCCGCATTGCCGCGTGCGGCATTTGCGCGAGCGACTGCAAATGCCACTCGGGCGCGAAGATGTTCTGGGGCGGCCCGAGCCCCTGGGTGAAAGCGCCGGTGATTCCGGGCCACGAGTTCTTCGGATTCGTCGAGGAAATCGGCGAAGGCGCGGCCGATCAGTTCGGCGTGAAGATGGGCGACCGCGTGATCGCCGAACAGATCGTGCCGTGCGGCAAATGCCGCTATTGCAAATCCGGTCAGTACTGGATGTGCGAAGTGCACAACATCTTCGGCTTCCAGCGCGAAGTCGCCGATGGCGGCATGGCCGAATACATGCGCATTCCGCCGACGGCGATTGTTCACAAGATTCCCGACGGCATTTCGCTGGAAGATGCCGCGATCATCGAGCCGCTTGCCTGCGCGATCCATACGGTCAACCGTGGCGACGTGCAGCTCGACGACGTAGTGGTGATCGCGGGCGCCGGTCCGCTCGGTCTGATGATGACGCAAGTCGCGCGCCTGAAAACGCCGAAGAAGCTGGTGGTGATCGATCTCGTCGAAGAGCGCCTCGCACTCGCCCGCGAATACGGCGCCGACGTGACGATCAACCCAAAACAGGACGACGCGCTTGCGATCATTCGCTCGCTCACGGACGGTTACGGCTGCGATGTGTATATTGAAACCACCGGCGCGCCGACCGGCGTGAATCAGGGCATGGACCTGATTCGCAAGCTCGGGCGGTTTGTCGAGTTTTCGGTGTTCGGCGCGGATACGACACTGGATTGGTCCGTGATCGGCGACCGCAAGGAACTCGACGTGCGCGGCGCGCATCTTGGACCGTACTGCTACCCGATCGCGATCGATCTGCTGGCCCGCGGGTTGGTGACGTCGAAAGGCATTGTCACGCACGGCTTTTCGCTGGAAGAATGGGACGAGGCGATCGAGATCGCCAACTCGCTCGATTCGATCAAGGTGTTGCTGAAGCCGCGCGCCTGAACGTCGAACGTGGGCGGAGAATGAGCGGCATACAAACGGAGACAGTATGGATTACGTCATCGGCGTCGATATCGGCACGCAGAGCACCAAAGCGCTGCTGGTCGATCAGCACGGCGCGATCGTCGCGCAGCATGCGTCGAGTTATCAGCCGGATACGCCCAAGCCGCTGTGGGCCGAACAATGGCCCGCGGTCTGGTTGAAGGCGGTGGTGGAGTGCATCGCCGCATGCGTCGCTAAAGCGAAGGAGGCGGGCGTCGCGTCGAATTCGATCAAAGCCGTGTGCGTAAGCAGCCTGTACGGCGGCTCCGGTATTCCGGTGGATAGCGACATGCGTCCGCTTTATCCGTGTTTGATCTGGATGGATCGGCGCGCCACCGAACAGGTCGAATGGGTGCGCAACAACGTCGATCTCGAACGGCTTTATACGATCACCGGCAACGGCGTGGATAGCTATTACGGCTACACGAAGATGCTGTGGCTGCGCGATCACGAGCCGGATGTGTGGTCGCATACGCGCTACTTTCTGCCGCCGAATGCTTACGTGATCTACATGCTGACCGGCGAGGTGGCGGTGGATCATAGTTCGGCGGGCAATATCGGCGGCATCTACGACATTGCCAAACGTGATTGGTCCGATGAAGCGCTCGACATGCTCGGCATTCCCGCGACGATGATGCCCGAGCGGTTGGTCGAATCATCGGAAGTGGTGGGCGGCTTGCTGTCGCAGTGGGTCGAGCAGCTTGGCCTAGATGCGGGTACGGCGATCGTCGCGGGTGGCGTTGACGCAGCGGTGGCGACGTTCGCGGCCGGTGTCACGCGTGCTGGCCAGCATGTCGCGATGATCGGCACGAGTATGTGCTGGGGCTATATCAACCAGTCCGTCGACGCGCGGCACGGGTTGATCAGCATGCCGCATGTGTTCAACGGGCAGCACGATATCTATGTGTTCGGCGGCGCGATTACGGCGGGCGCGTCGGTGACGTGGTATCGCGAGCAGTTCTGTCAGGCGGAAATCGAGGCCGCGCGCGCGACACCGCATGGCGATCCGCATCGCTTGCTGGAAGAGAGCGCTTCTCGGATTCCGGCTGGTTCTGACGGTGTGATGTTCCTTCCGTATCTGATGGGCGAACGTAGTCCGGTGTGGGACGCGAAAGCGAGCGGGGCGTTCGTCGGGTTGAGCCTGTTTCATACGCGCGCACATTTGTACCGCGCGGTGTTGGAGGGCGTGTCGTTCGCGCTGAAGCACAACATCGAAGCGGGACGCAAAGGCGCGCAGTCGCTGGATGACAAGTTGATCGTGGTGGGCGGCGCCGCGCATTCGGATTTGTGGATGCAGATCATCGCGGACATTACCGGCTATCCGGTCTATACCATCGAGCAGGACGTGGAGGCGGCAATGGGGGCGGCGTTGCTGGCGGGCGTCGGTGTCGGCCTGGTATCGCGTGAAGAGGCGAGGAGCGGATGGGTTACGCTGGTTGAACGTGCGGAGCCGAACGCGCAACGGATGGCGTTGTATGAGCAACGGTTCGGCGTTTATACGGATTTGTATCCGGCGTTGAAGCCGGTCATGCATCGGTTGCAGACATCATGAATGCTACTTTTGATTTTTCTGGCCGCTCGATTCTCGTGACGGGGGCTTCGAGTGGAATTGGGCGCGCCACGGTTGAAGCGTTGTGTGCGTCTGGTGCGAATGTGGTTGCTGCGGCGCGGAATGTGAATGAGCTTGCGCGGTTGGCTGAGGAGACGGGCTGTGAGCCGTTGGTACTTGATGTTAGCGATGAGGCTGCTATTGATGACGCGTTGGGGTCGCTCGATGTGTTCGATGGGCTCGTGAATTGCGCGGGGATTGCGTTGCTTGAGCGGGCGGTGGATACGACTGGTGCGAGTTTTGATCGTGTGATGGCTGTGAATGCGCGTGGCGCGGTGTTGGTTGCCAAGCATGTGGCGCGTGGGATGATCGATGCTCAACGGGCTGGCAGTATCGTGAATGTTTCCAGTCAGGCTGCGCTCGTTGCGTTGGATGATCATTTGAGTTATTCGGCTTCCAAGGCTGCGCTTGATGCTGTCACGCGGGCTTTGTGTGTTGAGTTGGGGCCGTTTGGGATTCGGGTTAATAGCGTGAATCCTACGGTTACGTTGACGCCTATGGCAGTGATGGCCTGGAGCGATCCGGTTAAGCGGGAGCCGGCGCTTAAGGCTATTCCTTTGCAGCGGTTTGCTGAGTCTGCTGAAGTCGCTGCGCCGATTTTGTTCTTGTTGAGTGATGCGGCTTCTATGATTAGTGGGGTTTGTTTGGCTATTGATGGGGGGTATACGGCTAGGTAAGGTTCTTTGCCTGTGCGGCTGCTGATTTGTCTGTGATCCTAAGGTGTTGGCCTTTTCTTGATTTCTTATCGGTCTATTAGCGTTGCCCCGCACA
>NZ_JARESV010000028.1:0-107302 GCF_046026985.1 Paraburkholderia sp. RL18-101-BIB-B | reverse complement strand
CGCGTTCGCGCCCGGTGCGCTAAGCGTCCCCCCCCCCCCCGGGGGGGGGGGCGCACGTTTGTCGCGGGCGGTTGCCCCCCCCCCCCCCGGGGGGCGCGGCGGCTCGCGTTCTTCGAGCAGATCCGGCGGCTCACCGAAGTGCCCGGCATTGCCTTCACGAACTTTCAGTGCGGACCCAATGTGTCGCCGGAAGGCTACGGCATGAACTTCGCCGACGGCTTCATGATGGACTTCGAGAGCCGCGCGGCCTGCTTTGCGTATCTCGCACACCCGACGCATCAGGCGATCGGCGCGCGTCTGCTCGAAGCACTCGATGGCGGCGCGCAAGGCCTGCTCGTGTTCGATATCGATCTGGAAACTTATGAGAAACCTTCAGGGAAGACTCGACCTGTGCTCCATCAATACCGCCACGCTGGGGCATCGGGAGCCGCTCAGTCGCACGATTGACCGCATCGCCAGAGCCGGTTTCGGCGGGATTGCGCCGTGGCGTCGCGAAGTCGACGAAGCCGACGTCGTGCAGATCGCGAGACAGATCAAGGCGCTCGATCTCACGGTAACGGGCTATTGCCGCTCGACTTACTTGCCGGCGACGACATCGGCGGAATTCGCGGCGAACGTCGAAGCCAACCGCGCTGCGTTGCGTGACGCGGCCACCCTCGGCGCGCGTTGCTTCGTGATGGTGGTCGGTGGACTGCCCGAAGGCAGCCGGGATCTGACGAGCGCGCGAAACCAGGTTACAGAGGGCATTGCGATGCTGCTAGAAACCGCTCGCGACTGCGGTGTGCCGCTTGCGCTCGAACCGCTGCATCCGGTGTACGCAGCTGACCGTGCCGTGCTCAACACCATCGCGCAGGCATTGGAAATTTGCGAGCGCGTGGATAATGATCGCAGCGGAATGATCGGCGTCGCCGTGGATGTCTATCACTGCTGGTGGGACCCCGCGCTGACGGCGTCAATCGAGGCAGCGGGCCGCGCCGAGCGACTTCTTGCGTATCACGTGTGTGACTGGCTGCGCGAAACGCGCGACGTGTTGCTCGATCGAGGCATGATGGGCGATGGCGTGATCGACCTGCCCGCCGTTCGGCAAACCATTGAACGAGCCGGCTACGATGGGCTGATCGAAGTCGAAATTTTTTCCGCGCAAGACTGGTGGCGGCGTGATCCGGAAGAAGTTCTGGCAATCTGTGCCGAACGTCTGCAGAGCGTCTGCTGACAGCGCAACGCGGAACCGCATCAACAATAAAGGAAAGACAATGACAGACAGAGTCCGTTGGGGCGTATTAGGCGCCGCAAAGATCGCGAACAACTTCGTGGTGCCGGCCCTGCAACGATCGCGCAATGGCCGGGTGACTACGGTAGCCAGCCGCGATCACGCCCGCGCGCAGGCTTTCGCGACGAAGCATGATATCGCGCATGTATCGTCCAGCTATGAGGAAGTGATCGCGAGCCCGGACGTGGATGCGATCTATATTCCACTGCCGACGGCAAGCCACTTCGAATGGTGCAAGAAGGCAATGCTCGGCGGCAAGCACGTGTTGTGCGAGAAGCCGATTGCCATGAGTGCGGCCGAGGTGCAGGAACTGATCGCGTTGCGCGATCAAACGGGTCTTGTATGCGCCGAAGCGTTCATGGTGGCGCATCATCCGCAGTGGACCTTTGTGCGCGATAGTCTTGCACAAGGCTTGATCGGCGAGCTCAAGCTGGTTGAAGGCTCATTTACCTACTTCAATGACGACCCCGACGCGCTCAAGAACAACCTCGCACTCGGCGGCGGCGGCGTGCGAGACATCGGCGTATATCCGGTCGTCACTACGCGTCTTGCCACCGGCCTGGAACCCGATCGCGTCCAGAGCGAGGTCGTGTTGGACCCGCGTTTCGGCACCGACCGGTTCGCCCGCTGCGTCGCGGATTTTCCGGGGTTCACGCTGAGCTTCTATTGCGGCACACAAATGGCGCGCCGCCAGCACATGATCTTTCATGGCACCAAAGGATGGCTGAGCGTCGATGCGCCGTTCAATCCGGGAAGCTATGGCCCTGCGCAAGTCCGCCATCGTTCAAATGAAACAGGCAATGAACACTTGCAGAAATTCAGCGATGTAGACCAGTATCAGGCGATGGTAGAGGACTTCTCGGACACGGTCATCGGCCGCAAAACCGGACTCGCATTTTCTCTCGAGAGTTCGCTTGCCAATCAGCGCGTCATCGATCAGATACTTCGCTGACGATTAGAACGTCAGGCGGCCAGATCGTCGGATGAACCGCCAATCACGCCGCCACATTAAACGAAACCCTAGAACAAGGTGCGAATGCCGACGCGCACCGCCGTCGACGATTGGCCGGTACTCACATACTCGCCGTTTGCAAACACCGGCGCCACGCCACCGCCGAGAAACACAGGCGCCGCGCCGCCTGATGCACGCAGATACGTTGCACTCGTGTAGACGTCGGTACGCTTGGACAACGCATAGTCGAGCAGCGCCGTCACGTTCTGCCACTTCTGCCCTTCGAGTTTGCTATACCAGTAGCCGCCCATCAGCGTGGTGGCGGGCGTTAGCTGGAATACTTCGTTGGCCTCGTAAGTGGTCATAGAGCCGCTGTCGTCGCGAACGCGGAAATGCACATCGGTGAACAGGAGACGAGTAAGGCTACGGCCGAAGCGGTAACTGCCGCCAATGCCGAAGCTGCTGACGCTATACGAACGCGTCTTCGTTGTCGCCGCTTTTCCCGCGTCTGATTCACGCTTACCGCACGCAGCGGCCGAAGGTGAATATCTCGTTGCTCGAGCTGTCCTCGTCGTTGCAGATCGAGGCGATCGAACAGCGTGAGCTGGATGTCGGTTTGCTGCGGTTGCCGGACAACACGCCGCGGACCGAACTCGTTTTCACGCCGTTGATGGAAGAGCCGTTGCTTGTTGCCATGCATGCCGGGCACCGCCTGGCGAAGGCCACGTCGATCAAGATCAAGGATTTGCGCGGCGAGCCGTTTATTGCGTATCCGCGCGCCGCGGGTGTGGCCGTGTCGCAGCAGATACTTGCGCTGTGCGCGAAACGCGGCTTTGAACCGCAGGTGGTGCAAGAAGCGCAGCAGGCTTCGACGTTGATCGGCCTGACGGCGACAGGGCTTGGCATTGCGTTGGTGCCGGCTACGTTGCAAACCATCGCGGTGCCCGGCGTCGTGTTCAGAACGCTCGATGAGACCGACACCACGACTACGTTATATATCGCGCACCGTTACGGCGATGCGAACGCGCGAGCCATGCAATTTGCGGAGCTTGCGCTGGGGTTGCGGTAAGACGTCGAACCAAGAGAATCAGCGCTGCACAATTCAGCGCAACGCTTTCGCAGACTCAAGTCGGGCCACACCTCACCCCTTCCACGCTGCCCCCTCAGGAAAGTCATACTCATCAAGCGACGCCGCATGCATCTCGATGCTGTAACCCGGACGCTGCGGCGGCATATAACGGCCATGGCGGATCACAACCGGATCGACGAAATGCTCATGCAAATGATCCACGTATTCGAGCACCCGGTTTTCCAGTGACGCCGACACGCAGATATAGTCGAACAGCGAAATGTGCTGGACGTACTCGCACAATCCGACACCGCCCGCATGCGGGCACACCGGCACGCCGAATTTCGCCGCCATCAGCAGGACGATGATCACTTCGTTCAGCCCACCCAGGCGGCAGCTATCGACCTGACAGAAGTCGATGGCCCGCGCCTGCAGCAACTGCTTGAACATCACCCGGTTATGACAGTGCTCGCCCGTCGCGACGCCGATCGGCCGAATCCGCTCGCGGATGGCCGCGTGACCGAGAATGTCGTCGGGACTCGTGGGCTCCTCGATCCACCACGGATCGAATTGCGCCAGGCGCCGCATGTTCGCGACCGCTTCGTCGACATCCCACACCTGGTTCGCGTCCATCATCAGCTTCAGATCCTCGCCGATTTCTTCGCGCAGGATGCGAGCACGGCGCATATCCTCTTCGAGATTGCCGCCCACCTTCTGCTTGAAGTGCGTCCAACCCTGCGCGACGCCTTCACGCGCGAGCCGGCGGATCTTGTCGTCGTCGTAGCCGAGCCAGCCGGCCGATGTCGTGTAGGCCGGATAGCCTTGTGCAAGCATCTCCTTTTCGCGTTCGCCGCGCGTTTTCGCGTGACGATGCAGCATGGCGATGGCCTCCTCCGGCGTGATCGCATCCGTCACGTAGCGGAAATCGAGGCAACGCACGAGTTCTTCGGGGCTCATGTCGACGAGCAGCTTCCACACGGGCTTGCCTTCCGCTTTGGCCCACAGATCCCAGGCCGCGTTGACGACAGCCGCCGTCGCCAGATGAATCGCGCCCTTGTCCGGGCCGATCCAGCGCAACTGGCTGTCCGACGTCAGCGCGCGCCAGAAAGCGCCCATGTTCGCGGCGATATCCTCGAGCCGTTTGCCGACGATCAGCGGAGCAAGCGCCTGTACCGCGGTCACGCAAATCTCGTTGCCGCGTCCGATCGTGAAGGTAAGGCCGTGGCCAGTGAGCGCGTCGGGCGAATCAGTTTCGAGCGTGACGTAGGCGGCGGAATAATCCGGCGCGGCGTTCATTGCATCGGAGCCGTCCAATGAGCGCGAGGTGGGAAACCGAATGTCACGGACGGACAGCTTGGTGATCGTGGGCATCTGAACACTCTCCTCTGCGGCAGCCATCGACTTCGGTCCAAAAGCCAACAGGGCCGTGGCATCGAACGACGCCGCGACCCATCCCCTCTCACCGCGTTCAGGCGGCGACGATCAATCGTAGAGCACGGCTGCGATCTTCGGATCGGTCATATTGGTCTTGTCGTACCAGTAGAAGCCCGTGTCGACTTTCTTGGGCAGCTTCTCGCCCTTGAGCGCCTTCACCGCGGAGTCGACCACGCACTTGCCGATGCCGACCGGGTTCTGCGTAATGGCGCCGGCCATCAAACCCGAATTGATGTCGTCCTTCTGCTCCTTGCCGGAGTCGAAGCCGATCAGCACCAGTTTTTTGCCGGATTCCTTGACTCCGATCGCGGCACCTGCGGCCGAGCCCTCATTCGCCCCGAATATGCCCTTGAGATTGGGGGTGGCCTGGATCATCGTCTTGGCAATTTCCGCCGACTTCAAATGGTCGCCGCCGCCATATTGGACTGAAACGATCTTGATGTTCGGGTGCTTCGATTTCATTTCATTCAGGAAGCCATCGCGGCGATCGACGCCGGTGCGGCTCGTCTGATCGTGCACGATCACGCCGACTTCGCCGGCATTGCCGATCGCCTCGGCCATCTTGTCGGCGGCGAGGGCAGCCGCGGCGAGGTTATCCGTTGCACACGTCGTCAGCGGAATATCGCTGTCCACGCCGGAGTCGAAAGCGATCACGGGTATCTTGCCGGCCTGCGCGCGCTTTAACAGCGGAATGGCCGCCTTGCTATCGAG
The DNA here is from genome assembly GCF_046026985.1 of Paraburkholderia sp. RL18-101-BIB-B. Classification (NCBI taxonomy): domain Bacteria; kingdom Pseudomonadati; phylum Pseudomonadota; class Betaproteobacteria; order Burkholderiales; family Burkholderiaceae; genus Paraburkholderia; species Paraburkholderia sp. RL18-101-BIB-B. The sequence continues at coordinate 101,866 of NZ_JARESV010000028.1, read as the reverse complement.
TGCGGCGATGCCGAGCGCCTGCGGCTTCTTGGCTAGCGCGGCCGAGAGCATGTCGATCTGCTTGTCGACCATGGCCTCCGTTTCCGGCCCCTCGAAGGTGATCCTGACGTTGTGCTCCTTGGCCGACTGTTCCGCGCCGGCTTTGACGGCCTGCCAGAACTGATGCTGGAAGCCCTTCGAAATGAGCGGGATGTAGGTGTCCGCATATGTCACGCTCGTCCCGCCAATGAGAGCGCCAACGCCTACCACGACACCGATTAGTTTTCTTTTCAACATGGTGTTTCTCCTCCTAAGATGGGCTATCAACTTCAGCCGTTGGGGAGCTTATGGCGCTCCATTCCTTATCCTGCCCCGCGTCGCGTCAGCTTTTCTTGCGCCGCAAAATATCGCCGTAGACCGCGAGAATGATGATGAGACCGGTCACCACGATCTGCCATTCCTGCGCGACGGACATGATGCGCAGACCGTTGGTCAGCACGCTCATGATGAACGCTCCGATGATCGTGCCGAGAATCGTGCCCGCGCCGCCGCTAAGAGAAGTCCCGCCGATGACCACGGCCGCGATCGCTTCGAGTTCGTACCCTTGGCCTAGCGCCGGCTGGGCCGAATTCAGGCGCGAGGCGATGAGCAGACCGGCGACGCCGCAAATCGCTCCGCTCAGACCGTAAATGGCGATCTTCCACCGATCGACATTCACGCCGGACAGGCGCACCGCCTCTTCGTTGCTGCCGAGCGCGAAGGTATAACGGCCGAGCGCAGTGCGATTGAGCGTGATCGAACTCACCACCGCCAGGAAAAACAGAATCAGGACCGCGTTCGGAACAGGCAGGCTCGGCAACAGGTCACCGATCAGCGAATCCTGCGAGATCATGTAGAAGTTTTCGGTGTCGGTGAAATAGATCGGCTTGTCGGCCGAGACGACCAGTGAAAGCCCTTTCAGCAGCATCATCATGCCGAGCGTGGCAATGAACGGCGGTATTTTCATTTTCGCCGTGAGGGTGCCCGAAACGGTCCCGCAGATCGCGCCCGTGCCAATCGCGGCAAGGACGCCGGTCCACATCGGCAAATGCCAATAGGTCAGAAACACGCCGCAAATCACCGCGGTAAAAGTCATCAACGTGCCGACGGACAAATCGATGCCTCCGGTAATGATGACGAACGTGCAGGCGATCGCCAGCACGCCGTTGACCGCCGTCGCCTGCAGAATCCCGAGCATGTTGTCCATCTGCATGAAAGCGGGAGACGCGAAGCTGAAAAACACCAACAGCAGGATCAGGCTCCCGAAGGCGAGCAGCTTTTGCAAAGCGGTCGGCGTGAAGACGCGGGCTCTAAGGCTCGAGGACCTCTTTTTATTGCCCAGCGCCGAAGTGTCCGATTGCAGTGTCATAAGAGACCTCTCGAGGCTCACGCCGCGTTTAGGGGTTCGCGCTGCGTGGCCAGTTGCATGATGCGCTCTTGGGTCGCTCCCGTCGCAGGAAGTTCGCCGGTGATGCGGCCCTCGCACATTACGACGATGCGGTCGCTCATGCGCAGGATTTCCGGCAGTTCCGACGAGATCATTACGATTGCCTTGCCCTGATCCGCGAGCGAGCGCAGAAGCTTGTAGATTTCACTTTTAGCGCCGACGTCGATGCCGCGCGTCGGCTCGTCGAAGAAGAGCACGTCGCAGTCGCGCTCGAGCCATTTCGCAATGACGATTTTCTGCTGATTGCCGCCCGAGAGCAGCCGCACCTCCTGCGTCGCGGAAGGCGTGCGAATGGCGAGCAGATTGATGAAATGCGCGGCGGTCTGGCGTATCTGCGTACGGCGCAGGAAAAAGTTCAGCGACAGGAATTTGCGCAAGTTGGACATCACGATGTTCGATTCGACGCTCATTCCGGTCGCAAGGCCGAAGCGCTTGCGGTCTTCCGATAGATAGCCGATACCGCGCGCCACCGCATCGCTCGGATTCCTGATCGTCGCTTTCACGCCTTTCACGACGATCTCGCCCGATTCGATCGGATCGGCGCCGAACACCGCGCGGGCGACTTCGGTACGACCGGCGCCCATCAAGCCCGCAAAACCCAGTATCTCGCCCTTGCGCAGCGCAAAGCTCACGTCTCTGACCAGCGGGCCGGCGTTCAGATTGGTGACTTCGAGTGCGACCTCGCCCTGGTTGGCGATGTGTTGGGAAGGCGCGGCGTCGGTCAAGGTGCGCCCGACCATCATGCCGATGATCGCCTGCACGCTGGTGTCTTTCGCCTCGACCGTTGCCACATATTCACCATCGCGCAACACGGTGACGCGGTCGGCAATCTGCTTCAACTCATCCATCTTGTGCGAGATATAGACGATCCCCACGCCCCGGCCCTTCAGCTCGCGGATGATGCGGAACAGCTCGGCGATTTCGGCGTCGTTGAGCGCCGAGGTCGGTTCGTCCATGATCAGGACGCGCGAGTCGTAGGACAAAGCCTTGGCGATCTCGACCATCTGCTGCTTTGCGACGGTCAGCGTGCTGACCACCGCGCGCGGGTCGAGACTCACATGCATGCGGGCGAGAATGTCGTGCGCCTGCGCGTTGAGCTTGTCTTCGTCGAGGAACAGTCCGAGTCGCCCGCGTGGCTCGCGGCCGATGAACATGTTCTGCGCGACGGTCAGATGGTTCATCAGCTGGAGTTCCTGATGAATGATGCCGACGCCCACGGCCTGCGCCTCGCGCGGGCTCTGGAAATCGACCGGCTGGCCGTCATAGATGATTTCGCCGGTATCCCGCGTGTACACGCCAGCGAGGATTTTCATCAGCGTCGACTTGCCGGCGCCGTTCTCGCCCATTAGCGCGTGGACTTCGCCCGTCATGAGCTCGAACTGGACTTCGTGAAGCGCCCTCACGCCGGGAAAGCGCTTGCTGAGCCGTTTGACGGAAATGAGCGGGGTCATGATGCGGATCGAACGACAAATCCGCGAGCGCCGCTGGCCTCATTGCGAGGAGCGGATCGAAAAAACGTGGAACCCCGCTGCGCCGGGCGCCGCCGGGTATCGCAGTGCAAAGACGGACGGTGCAAAGCGCGGTTGAAATCGCAACGAGAAGCCAGACGCATTGCTGGGCCCTCAAATCGATGTGCCACGATTTTACGACGCTGGACCTCGCCGGCTCAAGGTTAGGCATTCCCTAATAGGACGAGACTCCTGAATGCGTCGCTTGCCTGCTTCCCACTATTTGATTTGTCGCCGATTTCAGGCCGATGCGTTGGCCTTCAATATCAGAACAGTTGAGCGCCAAGCTCGCGCAGGCTGTTCCATTTCACGGTGCTGACAAAAGTGCGACCCGTGGTGTCGAGCGATTCAATCATCGCTCGCTGGCCGCGCGCTTCGGCGACAACGCGCACGATGCGCGCCTGGTAGCGCAGCAGCGCGCCAATCGGCGGGCACAGCGCTTCCCGGCGGATCCGCGATCGTTTCTTTTCCATACCCAATCTATCTAGATGTCCAGCGAGTTGCAGGGCCGCCGACTATCCACGGCGTCTCTACGCGCGATGCTACCAGGTTGGCCGGCAATGGTCCAGGCCGTCTAGCGGCGCTCGGCTTGGCCTCGCGTTGCACCGACCGTCGGCCGCGAAGCTTACGTTAGCCTGAAGCCGTGCTAATTCATCGCTAATTCAAGCCCGATACCCTCATCGTCATGGTAACGATGGGGATGACCCATGGCCGACGTGCTTGAATGGCTCATAGATATCTCGGTGGCGAGCGCGAGTGCCGCAGCCACCGGCTCGATCTTCCCGCTGCTGGTCGGCGTGGCCTGCGAGACGCGCCGGCACGTCGTCAAACATCGCGATGCCGGCAGGATGGAAAAGCACAGCGCCTTGTGAAAATCGGTGCAATTGCAACGACCGCGGCAGTTCGAACGCCTGCGCGCCGACATCAATGAACGCAAACATCCGCATCGGGATCAGCGAGCCAGTTTTAACGACAATCCATTCCCATATATTTTTACAGTGCAAAGATGACTTGACCGGCGTCACGCTAGGAGACGATATTTTTACCATTGTAAAGATTTGCGCTCGACGCGACCAGCGCGGTGATTCGATCAGTGGCACTACTGGAATTCCGGATCGCGCTAATGGCGCAGCCTGCCGCGCAAACAGGGAATCCATTTGATGACAGCCACCTGTATGAATACGCTTGGCGATGAACGTTTAGACACCTTAAGTGAAATAGCGATCGATTGTTTGGGCATCGAGCCCCTCGCTTCGCCAGTACAAAGGCAGGACGCGCGCTTTGTCGTGGTCCGCGCCGAAGATATTGCTCGCGCCCTCGAGAGCGCTTACGACGTCGGCCTGATCAACGGATACCGGCTGCATAGGCTGAACGGCATGTAGTCCGCGACGTATGGGTCGATATTTTCAGCGCGAAGATTTTGACTTTCCCCTTTCAGTCGGCCAATATATCTTTTCACTGTAAAAATACTGCTTGCGACCAACAACCATGAAAGAAGCAACGTCACGCCGCAAAGCGTCCGCGTCTCCAAAAACTACTGCCCCAGCCGATCACTCGTCACGCGACAAGCCCTATCATCACGGCGCCCTGCCCCACGCGTTGCTTGAAGCGGCGGAGGTCGTACTACGGCGCGACGGCATTCGCGGTCTGACATTGCGCGCTATCGCGCGCGAGGCCGGCGTATCGCATACGGCGCCCCAGCATCATTTCGGCGACACGGCTGGGGTGTTGAGCGAACTTGCCGCCAGCGGACACCGGCGGCTCGCCGCTTCCATGGCGGAGCAGGCGGACGGTATCGAAGCGGGCCAGGCGCGGCGCAAAGCCATCGCCCGCGGCTACGTCAGCTTCGCGGTGGCCAATCCGGATTTGCTGCACCTCATGTCGCGCAACGAAATGCTCGACGCGGCGCGCCCTGCTCTCACGCAGGCTCGGCAAGTGTCGGCGCGCGCCCTGGCCGGCGTATTCAGCGCGCCAGCCGAACGCACGGAGGAGGATAGATCCTCATTCGGCCGAACCACTGCGGCTCAGGCCATCGCCATGACTGCGGGCTGGGCCTACGTTCACGGACTTGCTTTGCTTCTGATCGACGGACGCCTGAATGCGCTGGCCGCATCCGCCGACGGCATACGAAGCGCCGAGGATCTGGTGGAAGCCGCGATCGAGCACGTCCAGATCGTTCCCGCCGAGCCCGCGGGCAAAGGCCGAAAATGAACTGGAAGGCTCACGCCGCGATGAAGCAACGCTCATGCTGAAGCCAATAACGGGAACGCGTGCTTCCTCTCGCGGCCTCGCCACTCGTTCCTTCTGACGTTCACATCCATGCTCAAATCGCTCCGCAACCAACTCGTTATCGCAATCGGCGCCGTGGTGAGCCTGTTCGCCATTCTGCAGGGCGTGAGCTCCTACCAGTTCTGCGTGGCAGGCATGAGCGCGGTGCTCGATCTGCGCATGGAACAGGTCGCATCGCGTTTGCGAGTTGGCTTCGGCGACGGCATCCCGACGGTTCCGGCGCGCGGGTCGCAAGACGCTCGCGATATTTTCATCGTCATCTGGAAAGAGGGCGAAACACAGCCCGTGCGATCCACCGAGCCATCGCTGCTCCTGCCGCGCGATGCGGCCACCGGTTTCACGTCGCCGGTGGTCAATGGCGAACGGTGGCGGATCTATACGGCGCGTGACGGCGCTCAGACTGTCCAGGTCGCACAGCGCCTGTCAGTACGTCATGAGATCGAGGAGACCGCCGCGACCAAGACCCTATGGCCGATCGTCGTGTTGATTCCGCTCGTCTGGGCCGCGGTGATCTTTGTCGTGAGCCGTTCGTTGCGGGAACTGAATCGGCTCGGCAACGAGGTCCGCGTTATCGACGTGAACCATCTGCAAGCGTTGCCGCTCACAGGTGTGCCCACCGAACTGCTGCCGTTCATCCGCTCCATCAATCTGATGATCGAGCGGCTTGCCCGCTCCGTCGAGAGTGAGCGCAAATTCATTTCCGATGCCGCGCACGAGTTGCGAACACCGCTCACGGCTCTGCAATTGCAGGCTGACAATCTGCAACGAGACATCATGCCCAGCAATCAGGAACGGTTTCGCGCGCTTCAAGGCGGGATCACGCGCAGCAGCAATCTGATTTCGCAGTTGTTGCGGCTCGCGCGCGCGGACGCGCCGCCCGTCGGCCAATCTCTGACACGGGCGATGGTCAGCGTCGATGTCGCGGCCGCCGTCGTCAACGCCATTGCCGACGTGTTGCCGATCGCCATGCAGCGTGGCATCGATATCGGCGCGGACGAAATGGTCAGCGCCAACGTGCGCGCAATCGAACTCGACGTCGGCACCGTGATCAAGAACCTCGTCAGCAATGCGGTTCGCTATACGCCCGACGGTGGCACGATCGATTTGTCGACCCGCGTGCAGAACGGAATGGTGGATGTCGAAGTGACGGACACCGGTCCCGGCATTGACGAAACCCTGCTGCCCCGCGTGTTCGATCGTTTCTTTCGCGCCAATACGGACATTGAGGGCAGTGGGCTCGGGCTCTCGATTGTGAAGGCGATTGTCACGCGGTATGGCGGGACGGTGACGCTCCGCAATCGCAGCGACGGACAGTCCGGCATCGTTGCCACGGTCAGTTTTCCAATTGAACCGGCCGGTGCTGCTTGATGGGCGGCGTACCCGGTTGCCGGAAACTGCGTGGCGCAATCTTGCGGCTCAACCTGCTCGGCGCATAACATCGCCCGGCGTTCATCGCCATCGTTCACCGCTCATTTGCAACTCATTCTTCGCGCCTACGATGATGTTCATCGACGGGCAGCGCTTCATTTCAAGGCCATTCATTCATCACGCTCGTCGTACTAACGAACGGAGCACGTCATGTTTGAAAAATTTGCCAAGGGCCTGGGTTCACTCTTCTTCGACTCACGAGACCGCCAACGCGACGCGTTTCTGGCCGAAGCGGTCGATTTCGCCGACCTCGAAAACCGCATGCGAATGATCGAGATGAACCATCAACCGTTCGCGTTTTATTCGCGCGACGCGTCCCGAGTACGGGCCGATTGACCCGCCTCGACGGCGGCACCGAAATGCAATAGCTGAGCGTGAAACGCGGGAGGACTGCGAAGGTCGGTCCGTGCCCGCGCAAATTGCCGGAAACAGGGAAGCCCAGTACGGTCGGCATTCGATATCGCCATAGGCCCGGTTAGACACCGAGTCCAGTTGACGACTCGCAAGCGTTGAACCGGCGATTACTGCCCGACATGTGTCGAGCGTAATCGCCGGTTGCGTTTTAATGTCTGCGTCATTATTTAGTGACGGAGGTAAATCGAATTCAAGCCCACGTTCGAGTTCGGACGCAGCAGTTCGGCTGGCATTGCGCCGACGTGCGCGCCGTGGTTACCGATAGCCGGAGTGGTATGCGTCGACATCGGCGGTGAATCGACACCGACGACTTCATAGGCCACCATCTCGACCTGCATTTCATCGACCTGGGCGACAGGTTGTGCGAACGCCGCAGTCGGCAAAGCGATCATGGCGGCGAGCAGTGTGGTGCGGAAAAACTTGTTCATGGTAATGCTCCTTCAAAGTTGCAGCTTCATTCTGGGTATGGGATACGGCTCGGGCTCTTGCAACGTCGCTTGCCAGGTCGATCCCGGCGCCGTCCGCAAATTAACGGCGGCAGTTCGATGCGGCGAAGTCACCGCGGCATCGATCTTTTCCACGACGATTGCCAACCACGAGAACATATTGCGCGCCCAGAATTAGCGCTGAATGAGGGAGCCCGGCTTACCCGCCCTGCCCTTCGGCCAGCCCGGCCCGCACCGCTTCGTGCTGAGCCGGACGTTCGAGACCGCGGGCTCGCATGCGCCCGCGCCGCTCCATCCATTGCGCGCATTCCCCGACGATGCCGCGTCTGAACAGCAAGACGCAGGCTACGAACATCACGCCGGTCAGCAAACTGACCGACTCGCCCAACCCCTGAAACCACGCGATCTGCGTCACATCGGCCAGCCAGCCGCCGAACGCCGCCAACCTGGATTCCAGCACGACGACGATCACCGCCCCCACCACCGGACCCAGCCGCGTTCCAAGCCCGCCGATCAGCGTCATCAGAATGACCGTACCGGATAGCGTCCAATGCACATCCGAGAGAGTCGCAAAACCCAGCACCAGCGTCTTCATCGCACCGGCAAGCCCCGCCATTGCCGCTGATAGTACGAACGCGAGAAGCTTGAAGCGGTCCACATCGTAACCAAGGGAAATCGTCCGTGCTTCGTTCTCTCCCAACGCCGTGAGGATTCTGCCAAACGGAGAATGAATGACGCGGCCAAGAAAGAGAAAGACGACCGCCGTAATCGACAGGATCACGAAATACAGTGTTAGATCATTCTCGAGCGGAAGCACGCCGAACAGACGCCCGCGCGGCACACCTTGCAAGCCATCTTCACCGCCCGTAAACGGCGCCTGAACGCAGAAAAAGAACAGCATCTGGGCAAACGCCAGCGTCACCATTGCAAAATAGATTCCCTTGCGCCGAATGGCGAAGAGCCCGAATATCAGTCCGAGCGCCGCGCCCACGCCGGTACCGAAAAGCAGTGCCACTTCCGGCGAGTAGCCGTGATCCCGCATGGCGCTGCCCGCGATGAAGGCGGCCCCGCCGAAGAACGCCGCGTGCCCGAACGACAGCAAGCCGACATAACCGAGCAGCAAATCCAGCGAGCACGCGAACAGGGCGAAACACATCAGCTTCATCAAGAACACCGGGTACGCACCCAGCCACGGAGCGACGGCCAAACAGCCCAATACGAGAGCCCCTACAATCCAGTTTCGCATGATGTGCCTCACTTCGAATTGCCAAAAAGACCGCTTGGGCGCACGAGCAGCACGAGCGCCATGATCACGAATACGACTGTCGCCGACCCTTCCGGATAAAACATCTTGGTCAGCCCTTCGATCAGGCCAAGGCACAGACTGGTAATGACCGACCCCGCGATCGATCCCATCCCGCCAATCACGACGATCGCGAACACGGTGATGATCACGCTCTGGCCCATCAGCGGCGACACCTGCATGACGGGTGCGGCAAGAACGCCGGCCAGCGCGGCAAGTGCCACCCCGCTGCTATAAGTCAACGTAACCATGGCCGGCACATTGACGCCGAATGCCGCCACCAGCTTCGGGTTCTCTGTCGCCGCGCGCAGCAGCGCGCCGAGGTTGGTCCGCTCGATCGTCCACCAGACTCCGGCACACACGAGCAACGACGCCACCACCACCCATCCCCGATACGCGGGCAGCACCATGAAACCGAGCTGCATGCCTTGCATCAACGCTTCGGGCGCGGAATAAGACATGCCCGATGCGCCATAAAAAGACCGGCCCAGCCCTTCTATAATCAGCGTCAGGCCCAACGTGAGCAGCAGACCGTACAGATGATCGAGCTTGTAGATCCGGCGCAGCATGGTCCGCTCGACGAGCGCCCCTAACGCGCCGGCCACGAATGGTGCGGCGATGAGCATCGGCCAATAGCCGAGAGCCAGATAGTTCGTGCCCATCCATGCCAATAGCGCACCGAGCATGAAGAACGCGCCGTGCGTGAAATTGATGACGTTCAGAAGCCCGAAAATGACGGACAAGCCCAGGCTCAAGACGGCATAGAAGCAGCCGTTCATGAGACCGAGGACCAGTTGGCTGGAGAACGCCGTAAGCGGAATACCAAAGATTTCCACGATGATCTTCCTGTTCAAACGTTGAGCAGTTCCTGAAGCACGCCCGTCTTTGCGGCTAGAAGGCTTGCGTCGAATGTTTCGACGATCTGCCCGTGCTCCATCACGTAAAAGCGATCGGCGAGCGGCGCGGCAAACCGGAAGTTCTGTTCGACTAGCAACACCGTAAAGCCGCGCGACTTGAGAAGCGTGATGACCCGCGCGAGCGTCTGGACGATCACGGGCGCGAGCCCCTCCGAGATTTCGTCGAGTAGCAGCAGGTTGGCTCCTGTGCGCAGAATCCGCGCAATCGCCAGCATCTGCTGCTCGCCGCCCGACAGGCGCGTGCCCTGACTCGCTCTGCGTTCCGCGAGGTTTGGAAAAATCTCGTAGATCTCTTCGAGCGACATGCCGGTCGCATTCGACACCGGCAGTCGCGGCGGCAGCAGCAGGTTTTCTTCGCACGACAAGCCCGCGAAGATGCCGCGTTCCTCCGGGCAATAACCTACTCCCAATCGCGCGACACCTTGCGGCGGCATCCCGATCGTTTCCCGGCCGTTCACGCAGATCGAGCCTCGCCGTGCGTCGGTGAGACCCATGATGGATTTGAGCGTCGTGCTGCGCCCGGAGCCATTGCGTCCCAACAACGTGACCACTTCGCCGCGTGCGGCGCGAACCTCGACGCCATGCAGAATGTGCGATTCCCCGTACCACGCATGCAGTCCCTTGATACTCAGAACATCGGCAGGCGCTTCCTGGTTGCCGGACGGTGCCGGACTCTTCAGGCGTTCAGTGTTCAAGCGATCCATTTTCGGTCCCCATGTAGGCTTCCCGTACCCGAGGGTCGGCGGCGACGGCTTCGTATGCGCCTTCCGCCAGGATCTCCCCGCGCTGCAGCACAGTGATCGTGTCCGAGATGCTGGAAATGATTTTCATGTTGTGCTCGACCATCAAAATCGTTCGACCGGTCGATACCTTCTTGATCAGCGCCGTGACTCGATCGACATCCTCATGCCCCATGCCTTGCGTCGGTTCGTCGAGCAACATCAGAACCGGGTCCATCGCGAGCGTCGTGGCAATTTCGAGCGCTCGCTTGTGGCCGTACGACAGCTCAGCGGTTTTGACGTCGGCAAATGCGGCGAGGCCCACTTCATCGAGCAATTCCAGCGCGTGTTTCCTAAGCCGGCCGAGAACCGCGCTACTCATCCAGAAACGGAACGACACGCCGAGCGCGCGTTGCAGTCCGATACACACGTTCTCCACCGGGCTCAGATGCGGAAATACCGCGGAGATCTGGAACGATCGAATCACCCCGCGTCGGGCAATCGACGCAGGCGCCGCGCGCGTGATCTCCTTGCCGTCGAAGAAAATCTGTCCTGATGTCGGCGTCAGAAACTTGGTCAGCAGGTTGAAGCAGGTCGTCTTGCCGGCCCCGTTCGGCCCGATTAGCGCGTGGATCGTGCCGCGCCGGACGCGCAAATCGACGGCGTTGACAGCCGTGAAGCCGTTGAACGACTTGGTGAGGCTGCTGGTTTCAAGAATCAGGTCGGTGTGCACCATACCCGCTCTCCTCGTCCCTTGGACGCGTGCGTTGTAAAAAGACGGCTTCAGCCGACCACGGGGAGCGTCTCGATTGCATAGCTATGGGTCAACGAGCGCCGCAGGATCGGATCTTCGAGTTCGATGTCGAAGCGCTCGGCCGGCCTGATGCCACCGAACGCGGCGAGCGTGCCGCACAACATGGCCGTGCCATCCACGAACCGGCCGTCACGACGCGCAAACTCGTCGAGCAGATCCTGCGGCGAGCGCATGGCTGTCACCTTGCCCTGCTGATACAGCACGCGCTCGCCGTCGATCGTCGCGTAGGAACGCAACACCAGTTCATCCCAATGGCCAGCAACCTCGCTCAGGCGCCAGAGCTTGCGTGAACACGGCTTGCCGCACATCTGCTTCGATACGGTGATGCCGTAGGTTTCCACTTCGCGATCGGTGTGGTCGGATGCGATACCGACGAACGTTTCGCCAGCATCCTTCAACAAAACGAATTCCACTTCGCCGCTGCTCTGCGTGCCTGTCGCCTGGATCTTCGGAGTCGGTTCGAGCCGTTCGGCCGCGACACGGTAAAAGACGGGTGTATAGGCGGGCCGCTTGACGCCCAACTCTTCCAGCTCGCGAATGTGTTTTTCCATAGCGACGGTATCGCGGCCAGTCCAGCCGGCGATGACCAGCGTATCGATCGAGATCGTTCGTACGAACGAACCCTGACAGTCCTCGACCTCAAACGAGATTTCTTTCATCACAGTCTCCTTGTAGGCGTGTGCCCGTTCGGCGCTCCGGCCACACGCGATTCGATTCAGTTGGATTTCGCGGTGACGAGCGGACAACGGCTCGCGCTGAGCGGCGCGAACGCTTCCTGCGCCGGAATGACCTGCTTGATCGTGTAGTAGTCCCACGGCTTTTTTGACTGCTGCGGACTCTTGACCTCGGCCAGATACATGTCGTGGACCATCAGGCCGTCGGCGCGAATCGTGCCGTTCCTGGCGAAGAAATCGTCGACCGGGGTCTTCCTCATTTGCGCCATGACCGTGTCGGCCGCGTCGGTTCCGCTTGCCTTGACGGCTTTCAGGTAGTGCAGTGTCGATGAATAGACGCCTGCCTGGACCAGCGTCGGCATGCGCCCGGTTCTCGCGAAGAAGCGTTGCGACCAGGCGCGGCTCGCGTCGTCACGGTCCCAATAGAAGGGCGTGGTCAGCATCATTCCCTGCGCAGCCTGCAGGCCAAGGCTGTTGATGTCGCTGATGAATAGCTGCAAGCCCGCGATTTTCTGTTTGCCTTGCCCGATCACACCGAACTCGCGTGCCGTCTTGATCGCATTCACGGTATCGCTGCCGGCGTTGGCAAGGCCGATCACCTTTGCTTTCGATGCCTGCGCCTGCAACAGATAGGACGACAGATCCGAAGAGTTGATCGGATGCTTTGCCTTGCCCACAACCTTGCCTCCGGATGCCGTCAGCGCGGCGGTCGCGTCCTTTTCCAGCGACGCGCCGAGCGCATAGTCGACGGTCAGAAAGAACCAGGTGTTGTCGCCGCTGCGCGCCATCGACTTCACGAGGCTCGTGGTGAACGCATACGTGTCGTACGAGTACTGAATCGTGTACGGCGAGCAATCTTCATTGCTGAGCCGCGTGGTTCCGGCGCCGCTTGCAATGGCGATCCGATGCTTTTCCTTCGCCACGTTCGACACCGCCAGCGCGACGGACGACGGCAACAAATCCTCCACCATGTCCACGTGCTGGTTATCGAACCAATCCCGCGCGACCGTGGCGGCCACATCGGTCTTGTTCTGATGATCGGCGCTGATCACTTTGATGGGGACGCCATTGACCTTTCCACCGAAATCCTCCGCCGCCATCTGCGCAGCGACAACGGAGCCTTTTCCACCGATGTCGGAGAAGATGGAAGACATATCGGTGAGCACACCGATTTTCACCACGCCGCCATTGGTCATGACCGGATCGGCGGCATGGGATAGACCGGCGCACAGCATCGCCGCGGCTGGCACCGCGGTAAGTACGAGACGTTTGAACATGGACTCCTCCTTGATTTGAATAGCGAGCGTGGTGCCCGACGGCTGACCAGCACGCGACGTCAGCCGGTTCGACGCAGAATCGCTTCGACACCCGCGCCGATTGCGAGCAGACGCCGGTCGCTCATGTGCCGTCCCATCAACATCACGCCGACGGGCGCGCGGCCCGCCTCGTGACATGGAATGGACAAGGCGCATAGATCGAGCATGTTGGCAATCGACGGATTGCGCAGTAGCAGCCGATTTGTCGATGTATAGACACGCTCGTCGGCAAGCTCCGCGATGCGTGGCGCGATAATGGGCACGGTCGGACACACCACGGCATCGAATGGCTGCAATTCGACATCGGCTTGCCTGCACAGCAGCGAGCGGCGAGCTTTGGTGCGGAGATATTCGGCTGTGCTTTGCTGGCTGCCGAAACGGATGCGGGACAGAACCCGCGGGTCATACTGATTCGCCTGGTTGCAAATCATATTCACGTGCCACGCCCACGCTTCGGCCGCTACCAGTCCGCCGTGCAGCGTCAACTCGGCGAGTGCGTTCCAGCTGTCGAATTCCACTTCTCGCAGAATCGCGCCGGCTGCCGCGAGTCGGGAGAGCGTGCGCTCGAATGCGCTGGCCACGTGCGCGTCCATGTCGTCGAGCACCGGTTTCGCCGGCACGGCGAGGCGCAAGCCACGTACCGAAGATGGCGGCGTTGGCGCGTCCGTTTCGCCTGCCATGACCGAATCGATCGAGGCACAGCACGCGACGCTCGGCGCCATCGATCCGACCGAGTCGTAACTGCACGACAAGGGCACCGCGCCGTCCAGTGGAATACGCGACGCGGTGGGCTTGAAACCGGTCACGCCGCACAAGGCCGCGGGAATCCGGCACGAGCCGCCCGTGTCCGAGCCGATCGCGGCTGCCGCCATGCCGTCCGCCACCGACACCGCCGCACCGGACGACGACCCGCCGGGAATGCGCGCTGTCTCGCGACCGAATGGATTGGCCGGCGTCCCGTAGTGCGGATTGATGCCGAGCCCCGAGTACGCAAACTCCGTCATGTTGGTGCGGCCCACGAATACGGCGCCGGCCGCACGCAACCGGCCAATCGCCACGGCATCGCGCGTGGCTGCGTGCTCAGGCAGAACGCGTGCCCCCGCCCGGGTGATCTCGCCTTGTACATCGAAGAGATCCTTGACCGAAATCGGGATGCCGGCGAGCGGGCCCGCGACGCCGTATCGCCGCAACGCATCGCTCGTCATCGCCTGCGTCGCCGCCGCGGGGCTGATGCCATGCGGGAAGACTCTCGCGCCCTCACCCGCATCGGCCTCGATGCTCTCGACACATGAGGCGAGCAGCGCCTGTGCGTCGAGATGGCGATCGGCGAGCTGAATACGCAGGGCGTCGATGGCGGGCAGCATGATCAGGCCGGATCGAAGTAGTGAATCTCGAGCAGCACGCAGCCCTTTTCCGACTTGAACGGGCCGTGGTAGGCGCCAGGCGGTCGCACCGCATAGGTGTAGCCCTTGAACGGCGTGCCGCCCTGACCGACTTCGTCGTTGCCGACCGTCAGGTCGCCTTCCACCAGAAACACTTCTTCCCAGTAGTCGTGCACAAACGCCTTTTTCGTAAAGAGCCCGGCAGGCAAGCGCAGCAAACGCGTGCGGCTGCCTTTCCTGTTGTCCGTATCCAGCGAGCCGGAAAGAATCAGTTCCTGCGCGCCGGAAGCGGGATCGTAGCCTTCCGGCAATTGCCAGCCCTGCTGCATTTCCAGCGTGTGAAACTCGTCATGAAGTTTGTTGATTGCCATGCTGCTCTCCTGTGTGAGTTGGAATCGGTGCAATGCGAAATCAGGCGGCCTGCAAGGTCGCGAGTTCGGCGCCGAGCGAGTAGCTCGACAACATCTCGTCGACGAGGCCCGTTGCGCGCGGCCAGTCGTACGTGCGGAATGCGTGGCCCTTCGTGACGAACGACGCGCCCGCATAAAACAGTTCGTATTGGTTGTGGCGCGACGCGAACTCGGAGCCGACGGCGTCCCACGCGAGCTTGAAGAACTTGACGCGTTCCTCCGGGCTGCAGACAGGTGACTTCTGGGTCTTTTCTATGATGCGCAGGAGGTCCGGATTCTCGAAGTCGCGAATGCTCGACGGCAGCATGATCATTCCGCCGCCCGCGAGTTCGCGCAGCGTGTTGAGCACCTTCGAATACAGTTGCTGGGTGACGACCTGCGAGCCGTAAAGCATGTTGCGGTCCGGTACGAAGTAGCCGTTTTCCACGTGGCCTTTCGCCTCCATGCCGTAGACCCACGCTTCCACCATCGACGCTTCAGAGGCGAGTTGCCCCAACGTTTCGCGGACCTGCGGGAAGCTGTTGGTCCCGTTGATTTCCGTGATCTTCAGCGCGAGACCGACGAGGAAGCGCAGCTTGACCATCAGGCGTA
Organism: Paraburkholderia sp. RL18-101-BIB-B; assembly: GCF_046026985.1. Taxonomy (NCBI): domain Bacteria; kingdom Pseudomonadati; phylum Pseudomonadota; class Betaproteobacteria; order Burkholderiales; family Burkholderiaceae; genus Paraburkholderia; species Paraburkholderia sp. RL18-101-BIB-B. Next base: position 86,190 of record NZ_JARESV010000028.1, on the reverse strand, counting down.
CCTGGCACTGGTAGTTCTGATAGCTGTGGGCGGGCGTCGCGTGGAATTGCTTCGCGCACATCGCCACGTCGCCGGCCACGAAGATGCGCTCCCACGGCACTTTGACATCGTCGAAGTACAGCACCGCGTCGTTTTCGTCGTACCGGCTCGACAAAGGATTGTCGAAAACCGAAGGCGAGTTCTCTTCGTACGATTTGCGCGACATCACCTTCATACCCTTGGCATTCATGGGTATGGCGAATGACAACGCATACATCTCGTCGCCCGGGCGCAGCGGCTGGATGCAACTGCAGAAGACCTCGTTCGCCATGATGGCGCTGGTGGCGAGCATCTTCGCGCCGCGCACGGTGATGCCTTCCGCGTCCTGATCGACGATACCGACGGCCAGATATTTGTCTTCCTGCTCGTGCGCCGCTTTCGCCTGATTGGCTTGTGGATTGACGATCACATAGGTGAGAAAGAGGTCATTGTCGCGTGCGTACTTGTAGTAATCGCGCAAGGCGCCGGCGCGCGCCGGGTCGTACTGCTCGAACACCTCGATGCCCATGTACATGCCCGAGATGCACGAAGCGACGTGATCCGGCGAACGGCCCATGAAGCCGTAATGGAGTTCCGTCCATGCTTCGAGCGCGGCCCGCCGCTCGACCAGTTCGTCATATGAGGTCGGCAGTTGCCAGATCTTGCTGATGCGACGCCCGGTGTCAGGCGACGCGAAGGTCATCTTTTCGACGTTCTCCGGGCGAGCCTGGAAGTCGTACAGATTGGCGTAGCTACGAATGGAATTGCGGAACGCGGGATGCGCCGTCACATCGCCGACGGCTTGACCGTTGATATAGACCTGCCGTCCATCGCGCAGGGAGGCGATATGTTGAGTGCCGTTCTTGATCATGATGTTCTCCAAAAATTGGGGCCGCTATGCGCTCAAGCGGAAGGCTGGTGAGCACCGTTGAGCGTGTGGTACCGGCCGCCGAAGAAGACGAGCGGTCGACCTTCCGACCGGGTTTGATATTTCTTGACGCGACCGACGAAGATGACGTGATCTCCCCCGTCGTACTGCGCATAGGGTTCGCATTCGAAAGTAGCTAGCGAGTTAGGCAGAAGAACCGCATCAGCGCGTTTTTCCGAAACGCCGGCCATGCCTCCCCATTTGTCGCTGTTCGCCTTGGCGAAGCGGTTCGACAAATCCTGCTGGGCTTCCTCGAGCACGTTCACCGCATAGGTGCCGACCGCGCTCAGGTCGGGCAAGCTCAGGTTTCGCCGGTCGACAGAAAACAGAATCAAAGGCGGATCGAGCGAAACAGAGTTGAACGACGCCACGGTGATACCGATAGGCGGCGCATTGTTTCTAGGCGCCGTGATCACGGCCACCCCTGTCGCGAACATCGACAACGCCGTGCGGAACTGACGTTGCGGGTCCGCGTTGTCCTTGGACGTCACAGTGCTTTCACTCATCTCGGCCTCCTTCCGGCGCACCGCCGATCGGGCGATGCTAGAATTCATCACACAAAGCGTTGTTTATTAGCTTTGTTTCTTAGCTTTTATTACATGCTGTTTAATAAAGCTAATCAAGCTATCGTAAACCCCGATGTGAAGTTGGCATGGAAACGACGACCCTACTCGCTGGATGGATGTTGGCCAGGAGTCGCTCGACTCCGCGCTACACTCCGTTCGCTGCAACTGCCGGCATTCACCCGATACGAATCGACCGGGCCTTCTGGAATTGAAACAATGCAAACCAAGCAGTCATCTCGTCCGATTTATATGGACTACAGCGCAACAACGCCGGTTGATCCGAGAGTCGTTGCAGCCATGCTTCCGTTTCTGAACGAGAGCTTCGGCAACCCCGCCTCCCGCAGCCACAGTTACGGCTGGGAAGCGGACGACGCCGTGGAAACGGCTCGCACACAGGTTGCCGAGCTTCTGGGAGCGGACGCGCGTGAAATCGTCTGGATCTCCGGTGCGACCGAAGGCAACAATCTCGCGATCAAGGGCGCCGCCAATTTCTATAAGGGAAAGGGCCGCCACATCGTGACGGTTAAGACCGAACACAAAGCGGTACTGGACACGTGTCGTGAGTTGGAACGACAGGGTTTCGAAGTGACCTACCTGGACGTCCGGCAGGACGGTCTGCTGGATCTGGGCGCGCTAGAGAATGCGATGCGGCCTGACACGGTTCTCGTCTCGATCATGATGGTCAACAACGAAACGGGCGTCGTGCAGCCCATTGCCGAGATCGGCGCCATGTGCCGCGCCAAAGGCATCGTGTTTCATTGCGATGCCGTGCAGGCTGCGGGCAAGATTGCCATTGATGTGAATGCGCTGAATGTGGACCTTCTCACCGTGACGGCTCATAAGGTGTATGGCCCGAAAGGCGTGGGTGCCCTGTATGTGCGCCGCAAGCCGCGCATCCGGATCGAAGCGCAGATGCACGGCGGCGGCCATGAGCGGGGAATGCGCTCGGGAACGCTGCCCACCCATCAGATCGTCGGGATGGGTGAAGCGTTTCGAATCGCAAAGGAAGAGATGGTGTCCGAGAGCCGCCGCGTCGAGGCCTTGCGTAATCGGCTGCTGGCAGGCTTGAAGGAGATGAAAGAGGTCTACGTCAACGGCGACATGATGCACCGCATTCCGCACAACCTGAATGTCAGCTTCAATTTCGTGGAAGGCGAGTCCTTGATCATGGGCATCAAGGGGGTCGCGGTCTCATCGGGATCGGCCTGCACGTCGGCTTCGCTCGAGCCGTCATATGTCTTGCGAGCGCTCGGCCGCAGCGATGAATTGGCACATAGCTCGATCCGCTTCACGCTGGGACGGTTCACCACGGGGGAAGAAGTCGATCAGGTGATCCTGCAGGTGCAGACCACCGTGGCGAAGTTGCGCGCGCTGAGTCCGCTTTGGGACATGCACCTCGACGGGATCGATCTGAGCACGATTCAATGGGCCGCGCATTGAGCGGGTGGCGCGAAGGGTCTCAGTGCCGATTCGCTCCTTTACGCGGGACAGCGGTGGGCGAATCGCTACCGCTTTTCCTGCCGCGCGATCAGGTGCGAAAGATCGAGCGTGGCGCGATCGCCGTTGGCGACCAGCCGATCCACCACCGAACAAAGCACCTTGAACTCGGTTTTGGTCACGCCTTCGAACAGCACGTCGTTGATGTGCTGCTGCTTCGTGGCAAGCTCTTTCAGCAGCCTGGAACCCGCTGTGGTGACGGTCAGCCGCATCTTGCGTTTGTCTTCGGGATGGGAGCGTTTGTCGATCAAGCCCAGTTTTTTGAGCTTGCCGGTTTCGATGGTAATGAACGCTCCGCTCAAATGCAGGTGGTCCGCCAACTGGTTGACCGTGACGACATCGTCGTGCGAAAGCTGGGCGATCGCGATAAGCAACGAATACTGAATTCCCGTGAGGCCGATCAGCGTGCCGAACCCATCCCGAACCGACAGCAAGCGCGCCGCGAAAGGCAGCAACCCATTCACCAGATGCCGAAACTCCGCATCCGAGCCGTCGACCAGACAGGCTGGGTTTGTTACCGTCAGAACAACCTCCTCTTGACTCTTAGCCATAACCTCTCCACTCCGAGTGCCGCGTGCGCTTTTACCTTTGGAAGGTAATTATACTTCAAAGGTGAGCACGCCCTGCCCGGAGCGGTCCTCCCGGCTCCTCTCACTTCGATCTGAGGCTGATCTATGAATACTTCCCTCTCGTCTTCGTCTGTTCGGTCACTGCTTGACTGCTACCTTCGTGCCAAGGATCTGAATCAGCCGGAGTTGATCTCCGAATGCTTCTCGTCCGACGCTGAACTGACCTTTTCGATTGCAACCGACGATATCGATTTTCCCCGTCGCGTGATCGGTGCCCCCGCGATCGCCAAGACGCTGGTGGCCGACTTCGGCGAACGCTTCGACCGATGCCGGACCTACTATGTATGCGCAGAACCGCAGGTGGACGAAGGTCGAGTCTGCTCTATGCCGTGGCTCGTCGTCATGCGGCAGAGGGAAAACGAGTCGCTGCGGATCGGGAAAGGTGTGTATCGGTGGCGCTTCGGAAACGAAACCGGCCACGCGGATCGGATCGTCCAGCTACACATTCATATCGAACGCATGGATGCCGTCTCCGACCCGCAGGCGGGAAAGTTGAACGCGCTGCAAGCGTCCTTGCTTTATCCTTGGCTTCCGCCGGCGGCGCTACGGGATAGGTTGGCAAGCTTCATCGCTACGTCTTCGGACGCTGAGTTCGCCCTTCTATTCCAACAACCCGCCGCGGTCGACTGAGTCGCCTTATCTATTCATCGACGAATTGAACATGGACGTTGGAGTTCGTACGTGAAACGCGTATGCGCACGAACCATGGGCGGTTCGCGTGGGCGCTGGCTGAAGATTGAAGATGTGTGCCGGCCAGGCGATGGCCGACCGCACAGTGCTCCTGGTCGGCCCTAATGGACGTTACAGCCACTTGGGCACGTCGACACGTGCGTAGTTGTGAAGTTTTTCTATCAAGGCGCTTGCGTCTGCATCCACGGAAATCGAATGCCGATGCGCCGCCGGCAGGAATTTCGTGTCGACCATATGGTCGATAAATCCCAGAAATGCTGCGAAGAACCCGGCAGTGTTCAATAGACCCACCGGTTCGTCGATCTCCGAGAGTTGATTCATCGTCCACACCTCCATCAGTTCTTCAATGGTGCCGATGCCTCCTGGCAGGGCGACGAATGCATCAGCAAGCTCGACCATTCGTTCTTTCCGGCTACGCAAGGTCTGCACGATTTCGTGGTGAGTCAGACCCGAATGCGAGTGCCCGCGCTGATGCAGGCTTTGGGTAATAACACCATGTACGTTGCCGCCTGCAGCCAGAGCAGCATCGGCGACAACGCCCATCAGACCTTTTGTCGTTCCGCCATAGACGACGGTTATTCCCGCTTTTCCCAAAGCCCGACCGAGTGCTCGCGCACCGTCAGCGAATTCTTCGCTAGCGCCGTAGTTTGATCCACAAAACACGGCGATGCTTTTGATTGAACGTGTCGACATATCGCGTGTGAACTCCCTTATGGTGACAGCAAAAGATTGCATTCAGATCCAAGGCAAAGCGAAGCAAAGTGCGCTTGCAGCGCTTGATCGGTCTTGCGCGTCGCCTCGGCGACGACTTTCGGTCCCGCGCCTGTTCCTTCGACGGAGAAAAAAGTCAGATCATGCAGCCCGATGGTGCCCAGAATGAGCTTTAGATAGGGAGTCGGAAAATCCAGTTGTCGCGCATGCTCCCCAGAAAACTTTCTGCCCGAGGACACAGCGACAAAAACCGGACGGTCGCGTAGTGTGCCTATTTTTCCGTCCTTGGTCATGTTGAAAGTTCGACGGGCTCGGACCACGTGATCTATCCACGCTGTCAACGCAGAAGGAACGCTCAGGTTGTGCATGGGCGTTCCAATGACCACAACGTCTGAACTCCCCAGCTCCGTCGCTTCGAACTCTGGACGCCCCTAGGCCTCCCACCAGGCGGTGCAACTCTGAAGCACGATACAGGCGACCATTCTACAAACCGCATGGCCGATCAAAAAGGTCCATGAATCGACATATCAACTGAGCCATAATTCCGCAGGCTCGCTCACCGTCGTTTTAGATTGCTTCGAGCGGTCACTCCGGTTCATCATGGCGTAATCCCTTTCCCCTGCTTCCGTAAAGCTGACCAGTCCATATGCCCGTCGCCAAGAGCAGCAGCATCTCGCCGTTGGATCCGACAGCGGCCGCCCCGTTTTATAGACAGATCTACGATCGGTTTCGCGCCGCGATCGCCAGCGGGGTGTTGAAGCCGGGCGATCGAATACCTTCGGCACGTGCGCTGACCAAGGAACTGGGTTTGGCAAGAGGCACTATTGAGGCTGCTTATTCTCTACTAGCGGCAGAGGGATATATCCAGCCGCGTGGTCAGGCTGGAACCATCGTGACGCCCGACCTCAAACCGCGAACGCCCGTTGCCAGTGCGATGCCACGGCCCGATAGCAGCATGGCCGCGCCCAGTTTTCGTCCGGATTCGATCTGGCCGTTCCAGATGGGCTTGCCCGCTCTGGACGCGTTTCCGCGAAAAATCTGGGCACGCCTGGGCGCGCGATGCGTACGTGCCATGCAACCATCGGACATGGTTCACCCGTCTGTATACGGCCTGCCGGAACTGCGTACCGAGATCGCGGCCTATCTTCAGGTTTCGCGCGGCATCAACTGCTCTCCTTCACAGATATTCGTGACGTCGGGATATCGTCATACGATCGAGTTGATTGCTCATGCGCTGCTGAAGGCAGGAGACCGCGTTTGGCTTGAAAATCCTGGCTATCCGCCTACTCGCGAACTGTTGGGAAATATGAATATCACAGCGGTCCCGGTGCCTGTAGACCGGGACGGCATGGTCGTCGCCGACGGACTCAAGCTGGCGCCACGGGCGCGCGCGGCGGTGGTCACGCCTGCACATCAGAGTCCGCTATCCGTGTCTTTATCGTTGCCCCGCCGTCAGGCATTGTTGGACTGGGCCACTCGGAATAACGCATGGATCATCGAGGATGACTACGACGGCGAGTACCGGTATGTCAGCCGTCCTCTACCCGCTTTAAAAAGCCTGGACCGCGATGGACGAGTTCTCTATGCGGGCACGTTCAGCAAGGTACTTCTTCCGAGTATCCGGCTCGCCTATCTTGTCGTGCCGGAAACGCAGGTCGAGCGGTTCGAGCAGATCATTCAGGCTTTTGCGGGCGGTAGTCCGGAACTTACGCAGGCTATCGTCACTGCCTTTATCAAGGAAGGGCACTTCGCACGCCACATCCAGAGGATGCGGAAACTCTATGCCGAGCGTCGGGAGGCAACGGCTGCGGGCCTGGAAAGCGTGCTGGGGAAACACATGCGGATCGATTCGCAACCAGGGGGAATGCACTTGATCTTGCGATTGCAAGGTCGACGCTCGGATCGCCGGCTCGTTGCACGCATGCGGGAAGACCGCCTGTACGCGGAAGCGTTGACGGATTGGACCATCGGCACTGACGGAGCTTCGGCCTTACTTCTCAGCTTCACGAATATCGACACACAGCGCAGCGCCGAAAATCTCGGTAGACGTATTTTGACGCTGATTTAACGGTGGCGGCAACCGTCAAGACAGGCACAATCATGGTCTAGTTGATAAGACGGTTTATGGTTCTTCTACCATAGGCCAAGATGCATCACGATAGAGTCTCTCAATCATCAAACAAAGGGATTCGTCATGAGCCATCGTATCGACTACGCCAAAGCCTCGCCGGAAGGTTACAAGGCCTTCGGAGGCGTGTACGTCACGCTTCAGAAGTCCGGCCTTTCACAAGAACTCGTCGATCTCGTGTATCTACGTGTTTCGCAAATCAATGGCTGCGCATTTTGCATCGATATGCACACCCGCGATCTGCTCAAGCTCGGCGTGACGGTCGACAAGCTCGTACTCGTGCCCGTGTGGCGCGATTCGGGTGAAGTCTTCAGTACCCGCGAACGGGTCGCGCTCGCCTGGGCGGAAACGGTGACGCGTGTGGCCGAAACCCACGTTCCCGACGCCGAGTATGAAGCCGCGGCCGCAGAATTCAGCGACAAGGAACTCGCGGATCTGACCTACGCGATCGGATTGATGAACGCCTTCAATCGATTCGGGATCACGTTCCGTACGCCCCCGGCTGCTGCTTCCAAAGCTTGAGTTCCCCATTAGCGGACGCCTCACGCATGGCAGTGTCTATTCGGTGGCGTTCGCTTCTTCAAGGAGTGGCCGGGGTTAAAGCTTTCCGGCCCACATTTACATCAGTGGATCGAGCCGGATGTGGCTCCCGCTTCGGCGGCAGCCACACCTGGCGATTCAACGAACGGATCTGTCACCCATGTCATGGGCATTACTTAGTATCGCCGGTATTCTTGAGATCGCATTCGCCTTTAGCATGAAGTGGTCTGAAGGTTTCACGCGATTGACACCCGCACTGTTCACGGTCGCCACCGGCCTGTCGAGTGTCTTTCTTCTTTCAATCTCGCTCCGTACGCTGCCAGTGGGGACAGGCTACGCGGTCTGGACCGGCATCGGAGCGGCGGGCACCGCGATACTGGGCATGGTCGTGCTGGGCGACTCCGCTGCGCCGATGAGGGTGCTCTGCATTGTTCTTATTCTCGCAGGCGTTGTCGGACTCAAGTTGGTCTCGGGTAATTGAACGAGCATCCACCGGCCCCTCACACTCAATGAATATTTTTAAGTTGTGACCACAGCCGGTTTTCAAGCCGTAGAATTTCAATCGGCTTCGGCTTCATCAACGTCATCTTCTTGAACACGTCGTCCGGCGGATAGACCGACAGGTCCTGCGCAATGGCAGGCGTGACGAACTTGCGCGCGGGCACATTGGCCGTCGGGTAATACACTTCATTGGTGATTGCCGCGTTCACCTTCGGGTCTTCGATGTAGTTGATCCACTCGAGTGCCGCCTCAGGGTGCGGTGCGTCCTTCGGAATCGCCATCATGTCGAACGCGCGCCATACCGATGGACCTGCAGCCGCCACATTGAACACAGCTTTGCCGCAGCACCGGAAGTCGAGAGACTAGCCGAGCGCCGAGAAACACCTCGGTGGAACTCGTTCAGTCGAGCCCAACCGAGGACATGCCGCCTCAATATCGTTACTTCTCCAAGGCAGCCACCCAACACTCACCGTCCCACGTCACGGCAACGTAATCGGCACCGGCCTTGTCAGCAAATCAACATAAAGACCAAAAAACCGATTGTTATCAAACAGAGTAACGTACGTGATCTTCTGCGGCGAAGCACCCGCCGCCGGCTGATCCGGATACACCTTCACATGCCCCTGATCTTCACCGCTCGCAGTGTCGATATCCAGATACGCACTTTTCGTCTGCGTAGCGTAAGTAGGATCAAGGAAATACGCAATCGTCAAAGTATCAAACAAATCAGTATTACTCGCGAACGCCCCCGCATTGGTAATCCCATACGCCCTCGTCACCGCAGTCTGCTTGCTCGGGTTATTGACGATCTGGTCATACACGCTTTGAGTCAGCGGCACCGTATTCGTCACGTCGAGCGGAATCACGGCCTGCGGAATCGACGTCTGCAACACGGTGCGCACAGCAAGCGGATCAAACCACCAGTTGAGTTCGCCCACGGCGTTCGCATTGCCCGGCACGGCCATCGCGCCGCCCATATAGACGATCCGCTTGATCAGCGGCACGATCTCCGGCGCCTTCATGATCGCCGTGGCAAGGTTGGTGGGCGGCCCGACCTCGAGAATGGTGACCTGGTTCGGATAACGTTTGATGGTCTGGATCATGAAATCCGCAGCGCTCTGCGACTGCAGTTTCGTCGACACGGCGAACCCATCCGGCGGCGCAACGAGCTGAGCCTGCGACGTCGGTTCGGGCCGGCTCCACGCGCCAAAATAGCCTTGCGGATTGGCGCCCTGCTGCGCGCGAATACTCGCCACATCGTATTGCAATGGATAGTCGGCGCCGCCGTACACACCCACGACGTTCTGCAGACCCATGCGCTCCACTGCCTTGAGCGCATCCGATTCTTCCTGAAGCAGCCAGTCGTTGCCGGTAACCACGGTGAGGCCGAGCAGATTGACCTTGCCCTGCCCCATCAACTGCGTGGTCATGGCAAAAAGCTGGCCGTCGTCGCCCATCGTGTTGAAGTCTGAATCGATGATGACCTTCGGCGCATTGGCGAGGGGATCAGTGGTCGATATGCCGCCACCGCACGCAGCCAGTCCCAACGACATCATCAGTATGCCTATGCATTGTGATTTCATGTTTCGTCCATTCGAGAGCGTGATTAACAAGGGAACACCATCGTGAGATGGTGCCGATAAATCAACGTCGAGCCACCGAAAGTGGCAATGCGGACCGCCTCATGTCACAACCAGCATCCGTGTCAGGCTGCGCTTTCGACTTCCGCGCGAGTCGGTATCGACGGCTGCGCGCCCGCACGCGTCACGGAAATCGCCGCCGCGCGTTGCGCGAGGCTGATCGCGCCTTCCAGTGGCTGCCGTGAGGCGAGTTGCGCGGCAAAGACACCGATAAAAGTGTCGCCGGCCGCAGTCGTGTCGACCGCTTGCACTTGCGGTGCGGGGAAATGCATGCCCTCGCCGCCTTCCACCAATAGATAAGCGCCCTGCGCACCGAGCGTGACGATCACATTGCGCGCGCCGCCCTGTTGCAACTCCGTGGCGGCGCGCCGCGCGCCGCTTTGCGATTCGACCGGCAAGCCGGCTAGGATGGCGGCCTCGACCTCGTTCGGCACGAGGTAGTCGACCAGCGGCAGCCATTCCGCCGGCAACGGCCCCGTGGCCGGCGCCGGGTTCAACACAGTGATCTTGCCCAACCGACGAGCGAGCGCGAGCGTCGCGTGAACGGAATCCCACGGCGTTTCCAGTTGGCACACCACGACGTCGCAAGCCTTGATCGCCGCTTCATGGCGAGCTACGCTCTCAGGCGTGAGCTCGCCGTTGCTGCCGGCGACCACGACGATCGTGTTCTGCCCGTCGTCGGACACCGTCACCATGGCAACGCCGGTCGGCTGGCTCGGATGCACTTCAACTCCGCTGCAGTCGATCCCTTCCGCTTCCAGATCCTTGACCCGTTGAGCGCCGTTCGCGTCTTTCCCGACACATCCGACCATGGCCACCCGCGCGCCGATGCGCGCGGCCGCGACAGCCTGGTTCCCGCCCTTGCCGCCGGCAACCTGCGAGAACTCATGTCCGCCAATCGTCTCGCCGGGGCGCGGCAAATGCGGCGCGCGAGCGACAAGATCTGTATTGATGCTGCCCACAACCAGCACCCGGCCCTGCTTCGTTTCTTTTGACACCTTCTTTCGCTCCTGTGTCGACCGGAGTTAGCGCGTTAGCGCTTACTCGGGTCCCATGCAAAGCTCCAACCATTCACCGAATGGTCCAATTATGCGGCGCGACGCCGGCTTCGATAAGTATCCAGCACGACAGCCACGACAATCACGGCTCCCGTAATGATGCGCTTGGTCGGCTCGGTCGCGCCGATCTGCGCGAGCCCAGCGGCCAGCACCGAAATGATCAACACGCCGAAGAAGGTGCTCGTCACCGAACCGCGCCCGCCCATCAAACTCGTTCCGCCGATCACCACCGCCGCGATCACCTGCAATTCGATGCCCTGCCCTGCATTCGGGTCCGCAGCCTCGAGCCGCGAGATCTGAAACAGGGAAGCCAGGCCGGCCAGCAGGCCCATCATCGCGAACACGGCGATTTTGTAGGGCCGCGGATTGACGCCCGCGAGCCGCACCGCTTCCTCATTCGTGCCGATGCCGATCAGATAGCGGCCGAAAACCGTGCGCGTCAACACGAACTGCGCGGCGACCATCACCACAATGGCGATGATGAACGCCGGCGAGATGCCGAACGCGACCGGATTGGAGAGGAAATCGAAGGCGTCGCCGATATAAGCCGTGCGCGAGTTGGTCAGCTGATACGCGAGACCACGCGCCGCTTCCAGCACGCCGAGCGACACGATGAACGACGGAATGCGCCACGCCACGGTAATCGCGCCGGTCACGCAACCGGTCAGGGTCGCGCCCGCCATGCCGAGCAAGGCCGCGGGCAGCGCCGGCCAATGCCACTGCAAGGCCGCGACGCTCGTGAGCGCGGCGCCGAGCGCCAGCACCGAGCCGACCGACAGATCGATGCCGGCGATGATCAGCACAAAGGTCATGCCGATCGACATCACGACGAGGTCGGGGATCTGGTTCGCGATCGTGCTGAACGTGTCGTAGGTCAGGAAGTGCGAGCTCAGCAGCGAGAACAGCACGATCATCCCGAGGAGTGCGCCGAGCAATCCAAGATAGTTCGAGAATCCGAGTCGTGTGCCGAGCGGCTTCGCGTTTTTGGGTGGTTCGTTCTTCAGCGTAGGCAAGCTGGTTTCTACGGTCATGCTCAATACTCCACTAATTTTCTTTCGTCGGGCGCCTTCGCGTCGGGTTCGATCGGCTCGTGCAGCATGTCATCGCGTTTCGCGTAGCCCGCGAATGCCGCTGCCAGCAGCGCGTCCTGAGTCCACTCGCCGCGCTCGAACAGGCCCGTCATGCGGCCCGCCGACATCACCGCGATCCGGTCGCAAATCGCCATCAATTCGCGCAGATCGCTCGATACCACCACCAGCGCCCGGCCTTCGCGAGCCAGTGCGCCCATCAATGCATAGATGTCGAACTTCGCGCCGACGTCGATCCCGCGCGTCGGTTCGTCGAACAGCAGCACCGTGCAATCGCGCGCGAGCCACCGGCCGATCACTACCTTCTGCTGGTTGCCGCCCGACAATTCCGACACCGGCTGCGACGGCCCGGCGCTGCGGATGCGCATGGCATCGATCTGCCGATGCGCCAGCGCCGCCTCGCGACGGCCATCCACCACGCCCTTGCTCGATACCGAACGCAAGTGGCCCAGCGAGATGTTGGCGGCAATCGGCTGGGTCAGCAGCAGTCCCTCGCCCTTGCGATCTTCGGTGATCAGCGCGATGCCGTGCTCGACTGCGTCCGCCGGCGACGTGATCGTCACGGGCACGGGTGCGCCGCCTTCACGCCCAACCGACACCGTGCCGACGTCCGGGCGGTCCGCGCCGTAAATCAGCCGCATCAGCTCCGTGCGGCCGGCGCCGATCAGCCCGCTGATGCCAAAAATCTCGCCGGCCTTGACCTCGAAGGACACGTCGTGCACCACCGGCTCGCGCGTCATGCCGCTGACCTTGAAGGCCACCTCGCCGATGCGCCGCTCGCCGAGATCGATCCTGTCGCCGATATCGCGGCCCACCATCAGAGTCACGAGACGGTCGGTGCTGAGATTGGCCATCTCGTCGACATGCACGAGCCGGCCGTCGCGCAACACGGCCGCGCGCCTCGCGATACGCTTCAATTCTTCCAGCCGGTGCGAGATGTACACCAGCGCCACGCCACGCGCTTTCAACCGCTCGACTTGCTCGAACAGCAGGTCGACTTCGCGCGCGGTCAGCATCGCAGTGGGTTCGTCAAGAATCAGCACGCGGCAGTCGCCGATCAGATTGCGCGCGATCTCGACCATCTGTTGATGCCCGATACCCAGTGTGCCGACCAGCGTGTCGGGATCGATCGCGTCGAGGCCGACTTGCGCCATGGCGTGCCGCGCGTCCTCGCGCAGCTTGGCGCGGTCGATCCAGCCGAACATGCCGCGCTGCGGCAAACGGTTCAGAAACAGGTTCTCTGCCACGGAGAGCGTGGGCAGCAGATTCAGCTCCTGCATGACCATGCGCACGCCGAGCGCCTCGGCGTCCTTGCGGCTGGCCGGCGCGTAGGCCGCGCCGCCGAGGGTCATCGAGCCGGTAGTCGGCGTGACCAAGCCGCCGATGATCTTGGACAAGGTGCTCTTGCCCGCGCCGTTTTCGCCGGTCAACGCCAGCACTTCGCCCGCGCGCAATTCCAGCGAGACATCGGCGAGCACGGGCTCGGCATAGGTCTTGCCGATACCGTGCACGCGCAGCACGGGCGCGGCTTCAGCAAGAGATGAAATGGGAGTGGACATCAGAATGATCAGGCTGGACAGAAAACAGTCGGCGTGGCCCCTGGACCGAGCGGGCCACGCGTTGCACCCAACTTACTTGGTGACCAGATCGACCGGCGTTTCGACGACGCCGGACAATTCAGACTGTTTCTTGTGTTCGGAGATTGCCTTCAGAGCCGTGTCGATGCCGAACACCGCCTGCTTGGCGGCGTATTGATTGGCGGTGGCGAGCACGCGGCCGTCCTTGAGCATCGGCTTGATCGCGTTGATGTCGTCATAGCCGACCACCTGCACCTTGCCGGCCTTACCGGCCGCGCGCACGGCCGACACGGCGCCGATCGCCATGTTGTCGTTGCCGCACAGCAAGGCCTTCACGTCCGGGTTCGCGTTGAGGATCTGGCTCGCCACGGCGTTGCCCTTGTCGATTTCCCACTCGCCCGATTGCAGCGCGACGACCTTCATGCCGCCCGACGCCATGGCCTGCTTGAAGCCGGCAGTGCGTTGCTGCGCGTTGGTCGTGGTCGTCACACCTTCGATAATGCCGACGTTGTCGCCCGACTTCAGGTGCTTAGCCAGGTAGTCGCCGACCTTCTGCGCGCCCTTGGCGTTATCCGGCCCGACGAACGGGATGTTCAGGTCTTTCGACTTGAGGACGTCGTTGTCCAGCTTGTTGTCGATATTGACCACGATGATGCCGGCATCGACCGCCTTCTTCAGGACCGGCACCAGCGCCTTGGAGTCAGCCGGCGCGATCACCAGCGCGTCGACCTTCGAGACGATCATCTGCTCGACGATACGGATCTGGTTCGCCGTGTCCGTCTCGTCCTTGATGCCGTTGGTGACCAGGTCGAATTTCGCCGGATTCTGCTTCTGATAATCCTTGGCGCCCGTTTCCATGGTCAGGAAGAACTCGTTCGCCAGCGACTTCATGACAAGCGCGACTTTCGGTTTATGGGCGGCCTGAGCAAACGCCGCCGGCATCGGCAAAATCGACACGGCGAGGAAGGCTGCGCTGGCTGCAATGGCGCGACGCCGCGCCGGTAGGAAATGGCGAATCATTGATGTCTCCGTATCGCTCGTTCGGTCTACTGAGAGCCGTTGAGTCGTGTGATGGGTAGGAACGCCGCACTTGCCACCACTTGCTCAATCCCTCAGGTCTGGTCGCGTGATGCCGGGCAAGTATGGCCAGCTCCAATCCTATCCTCGCGAACTGCGTTATGCTATGCCAAATTTCAAAACCTATCGTTTCAAAAATGGAACACGTGGACTGGGACGACCTTCGGATTCTGGTGGCGATCGCCCGCGAGGGAACCATGCGATCGGCCGCCGCGGCGTGCGATCTGAGCGCGCCGACCCTGTCGCGCCGCCTTACCGAACTTGAAAGACGGCTGGGCGAACCGCTCATCGACCGCGTGCCGTCGGGTTGTACCGTGACGGCGTTCGGCGCCAAGGTGCTGGCCTGGGCGGAGCAGATGGAAGACCTGGCGCACCAGATCGAACGCGCCGCGGACGTCAACGGCGGCGCACCCGCGCATGGCACGGTGCGGATCAACGCCGTCGAATGGCCGTCGTACATTCTGCTGAAGCTGCTCGGCTCGTTTCAGGACAGGCTGCCGGGGCTCGCGATCGAAGTGCTGACGTCGCGGCGCCCCTATAGCCTTGCGCGGCGCGAGGCGGACATCGCACTGTGGTCCGAGTGCCCGGAAGAGGGTGACCTGTACGTTCGGCGGATCGGCAGGATCCGCTTTGGGCTGTTCGGCTCGCGCGATTACTATCTGCGCCACAAGGCGGCGATCGTGAAGAAGGAGTGGGACAAGCTGTCGTTCGTCGGCTATGACGACCGTCAACCGGACCATCCGGCGACGCAATGGCTGAAGGCGCTACCCGGCGCCCCGGCGCCGTCGCTTCGCAGCAGCTACGGCATGGGCGTGTTCGACGGCGTGCTGGGCGGCTCGGGGCTCGGCATACTCGCCCAGCTAGCCGGTGACACGACGAGCGATCTGGTCTGCGTGGAGAAGCACATCAAGGCGCTCGATCAGGATGTGTGGATGGTGCTGCATCCAGCTCTGCGCGACAGCGAGCGGATCCGGACCGTGGCGAACCTGATTGCCGAGATTTTCCGCTAACGTCGCCTGACGAACGAACGCTAGCGTATCGGCCGGTTGCGGCTAACCTGCGCGAAGCTGAGCGCGATCGCGCCTCGCGCAGAAACGCTGCGCGGCTCGAAATCCGCCGCTTGATGGCCGGATCGGGTCAGCAAGCCGTAGAGTTCCGGGCGGCGGGTGGTCAGCCATTGCTGCCCTGCACTTGCGTCGATCAGGCCTCTGTCCAGATCGGCGGAAATGAGTTCGTCTCGCGCGCTGCTCTCGGCGAGCACGCGGCCACATGGATCGATGATCATCCCTGCCCCGCTTGACTGTTCTGGGCCGTCGACCTCCACGCCTTCGCTGAAGACGACGAACATGCCGTTGTCTCCGGCTCGCGCCGGCAGCAAGCGGCGCAACGATTGCCCCATCGAAGCCGACCGCGTTCGGCGATCGTCGGTACAGTTCACGCCCCCGTCACTCCGATGCGGCGCAATAAGCAACGTCGCGCCCATGAGCGCCGTCATGCGCATGTTCTCAACCAGATAATTGTCGCCGCCGATGAGGATGCCGACGCGAAGGCCCCACGCCGTATCGAAGACGGTGAACCGGTCGCCGCTGCTGATCCGCCGATGTCCGAACGCATGCAGTTTGCGATGGCAATGACGCACGCCGTCCGGCAGGCACACCACGTAGCTGTTGAACAACCGCCCATCGCTGGCACGCTCGATGATCCCGACACCAGCGGCCACGCCGGAACGTTCGACCGCATCGGCAACCGCGCGGATCGACGGTCCGTCGAGCGGTTCTGCAAGCGCATCGAGTTCGGCGCGATGAAGCTTCGCCATGTCTCCGCAGCCGCCAATACAACTCTCCGGAAATACCACCAGCCCGATGTCTTTCTCAGCGGCAAGCGCCAGGCAATCCGCAATGCGCGCGACGTTATGCGGGGCGTCGCCGGGACGTGAAACGAGCGGCATAGCTGCAACGCGAAGCGATGGAACAGTGGAGGAGAACATCTTCACGACCGGAGGAACAGAACGACTCCATTGGACCGCTCCCCCTTCGATAAGTAAAATGAAAAATTCTATGCGTTCAATCACTTAGTGGAATGGAACTCAAACTACTGCGGGCGTTTCTGACAGTCGCCGAACTCCGCCACTTCGGGCACGCCGCCGAAGCGCTTTATGTCAGCCAGCCCGCTCTGAGCAAGCAGATCGTAGCGTTGGAAGCGAGCCTTGGCGCGCGGCTGTTCGAGCGCGGCCGGCACGGCGCGGAACTGACGGTCTTCGGCGAAGCATTTCTTGCCGACGCAGAAGCGCTGGTGCGCGACGCGGACAATATCCTCGCGCGTGCGCGCGAAGCGAGCAGCGGTACGCGCGGTTATCTACGCGTCGGCCTCGGACTCTCGACCTTGACCGAGGCGCCGCAACTGATCGCCCAATTCCGCAAGCTCCATCCGAATGTCAGCGTCACGCTGAACGATCTTTCTTCCGCGGAGCAAACCCGGCGGCTTCTCGCCGGCAAGCTCGACGTCGGTTTCCTGCGCTTGCCGGCCGACGCCGGCTTGTCCACGTTGCCGATACTCGACGAGGCGCTGGCATTGGCGATACCGCAGCACGCGCGCTGGAAACGCGTTCCATCGAATCTGCAGGAATTGAACGAGCCCGGGTTTATCGCGCTGTCACGCGGACGCGGTCCTGGCCTCGCGGCGCAGATCGACCACTGGTGTGGTGAACATGGCTTCGTGCCCAAGGTGATCCAGCAAGCCGACGACATTCAATCGGTACTCGCCGGCGTGGCGGCAGGCGTCGGCGCGGCGTTCCTGCCCTCGCGCGCGCAATACCTGTTACGCGACGCAAGGGTGCTGCCGTTGCGCGATGCCGCCGCCCGCTGGCGAGTCGGACTGGCGTGGCAGACCTCGCGCGACGATCCCGTGGTGGCGAATTTCGTCGCGTTCGTTAAAGCGGCGAAGAAGTCCCTGCGCGCAGGCGCCACTGCGTCGGCCTGACAGGTAACGCGTCGGCGAGCTTGCCCGCTTGGCAAAGCCTTCGCCGTCCATCGCACCGCGGCCGTTTCGAACTACACCACTGCCTTATCCGCCATGGCGCGCACGGCCATTGATGGAAAACCATCATTTTTCAGCGTGAATCCGCGCGTACCTTCCTCTATCGTTGACCCAACGAAAAGCGCGCCTGGCCCTTCGCATTGACGGGAAGCCCGCAAATAGAGAACCGTCATCTGGAGATACCCCCCATGTCCACGACTCCCGGCGTCGGTAGCACAGCCACACCTCGCGTCACCGACACAGCCTTCGAAGACGGCATCGGCCAGCAGTGGTATCAGCCCGTCATTGCGCGCGCCGCGCTCAAGGCATTGATGAAGCGCAGCGACGCCGAAGGCTGGCGCAACTTTGGACTGTGGCTGGCCTTGCTGATCGCGTCGGGTGTCGTCGCGGCAATGACATGGGGAAGCTGGTGGGCGGTGCCGGCGTTCTTCGTCTACGGCACGATCTATTCGTCGAGCGACGCGCGCTGGCACGAACTCGCGCACGGCACGCCGTTCAAGAGCCGCCGCGCCAACGACTTCTTCTATCACCTGTCGTCGTTCATGACGATTCGCGAAGCCTACTGGTGGCGCTGGAGCCACGCGCGGCACCACACGCACACCTACTTCCAGGCGCGTGACCCCGAGATCCAGGTCGCACGGCCAACCAAAGTCTGGCCGATCGTCATCGACTTTCTCGGCCTGATGGGCTGCACGGTGGAAATCGGCAAGGTCGTACGGCATGCATTCGGCCGTGTCGACGCCGCGACCGACGCGTTTCTCCCTGTCACCGAGAAACCCAAGATGATCTGGTCCTGCCGCATCTACCTCGCGGTGGTGCTGGGCACGGTCGCGCTCGCGATCGCCATGCGCAGTTTTCTGCCGCTCATGTTCGTCTGGACGCCGCGCTTCTACGGCGGCTGGCTGCATCAGTTGCTCGGCCTCACGCAACATGCGGGACTCGCCGTCAACGTGAAGGATCATCGCCTGAACACGCGCACGGTGCATATCAATCCGGTGTTCCGCTTTCTCTACCTCAACATGAATTACCACCTCGAACATCATCTGCTGCCGATGGTGCCGTTCCACGCGTTGCCGCGTCTGCACGAAGCGATCAAGGACCAGTTGCCGGCGGCCTATCCGAGTCTTTTTGCGGCGTATCGCGAGATGCTGCCCGCGCTGTGGAAACAGCGCTCCGATCCTGCGCACGTGATCGAACGGAAGATCCCGGTCGAGGACGCGCCCGCATGACCGGCGCGCCGCATTCCGCGCACAGTCGAACGCTTGAACGTCCCTGAATCCCATCGAACAATGGAGACTTTCGTGACCGTCGAAACCAGCAACATCAAGTGGGTGGTGGCCTGCGCCACCGGCGATATCGATGAAGAAGACGTGATTCGCTTCGACCACGCCGGCGCGAGCTACGCGGTGTACCGGATCGATCAGGGCTTCTTCGCATCCGACGGCTGGTGCACGCACGAACACGCACATCTCGCCGACGGCTTCGTCGTGAATCGCGAGATCGAATGTCCGCTGCATCAGGGGCGTTTCGACATTCCCACCGGCGAGCCGAAAAGCCCGCCTGTGTGCGTGCATCTGCAAACTTATCCGGTGCGTGTGGAGAACGGCGAAGTGCTGCTGGGCGTTCCCGCCAAGGACGAGTCATGACAAGCCATGCCGCGATGGTCATCGTCGGCGCCGGCCAGTACGGCACGCGAGCCGCGCATGCACGATGCGAGGCTAGTCGCTGAGCGGCAGATTCTCGCGCAATAGCACGGTGACGGGAATCTGATGCGGCATGGCAACGCCCGGATCGCGATGATAGTGTCGCAGAACGATTTCAATGGAACGCATGGCTTCGCCGGCCGGATTCTGATCGAGCACGGCGTCGAGCGTGCCTTCTATCAGCAGCCGGCGCGAACTTTCGTTGAGTTCGTGACCGACGAACACCGTCGAGCGCGTGCGCTCGAGCGCCACGAGCGCCGCGCCGACGCCTTCGTTGCCGACGGAAATGTTGTAGATGCCGCGCAAGTCGGGATAGCGCCGGAAGGCGTCGCGAGTAAGCCGTTCGGTGATCACCGACTGCTCGCGGCTCTCCACGGTCTCCGCGATCTCGCAGTTCGGAAAGCGCCGCCGCAGCACGGAACGGAAGCCGCTTTCGCGCTCTTCATGGCCGAGAAAATCATGCATGCCGGTCAGCACGAGCACCTTACCGCCCGCCTCGCCGATGAAGCGCCCGACCAGTTCGCCCGCGACACGTCCCGCGCAGCGGTTGTCCACGCCGACGTAGGCGAGCCGCCCCGTGCCCGGCAGATCGCTGGCGAGCGTCACGACCGGAATGGCGCGGCTGACCTGCCGCAGCGCCGCGGTAATGTCCGGATGCTCATACGCGACGATCACGAGCGCGTCGGCCTTCTGCGTGGCGCGGTGAATGGTGTCGACCACGCGCGCCGGATCGAGGCTGTCGAAGTAAGTGACCGCGCAGATCACGCGCTGCCCCTCGAACGTCTTTTGCGCCACTTCGAAGCCCTGCTTCAACGACACGTAGTAAGGCGACACCGGTTGCTGCAACAGGATCGCGATACGCAGCCAGCGTACCGACACCGAGTCGAGCGCGCGGTCGATCTTCAGCTTGCGCGCCCATTCGAGCACGCTCATTTCCTTCGCGCGCGACACGCCGCCTCGCCCGTTCAGCACTCGGTCGACGGTCGCCTCGCTGACACCGGCGGCTTTCGCGATGTCGGTCATGCTCGTTTTGCGGCGTGTGGAGCTGGGCATTCGCGTCGGGCTGACAGAAAGAGGAAGCGACGATGACCGGATCATCGCATCCCGGCTGTGGCGCATCAAGCCAGGCCGCCGGTTGCGTAAACATCGATCGGGGACGTCAACGAGCTGCCTCGTCAGTGCGCGTCGAAAGGCGCGCTCGCGAGGCTGGCGAGCAGCGACACCTCTCCGAACATACGTATGTCGCACACAAAAGAGTAAATTTCACGGATGATGAGACCCGCCGCAAGCGGCTCCGCCACGTCGACGAACCGCTCACCGCGGACACCGAAACCGACTTCCCGGTCGTGGACCTCGAGGTCGCATAACCAGTACGGGCGGTTCAGGCTCGCCCGCTTTCAGGAGATACGCCATGTCCCGCACCGTCGCCGAGAAGCGCGCCGCGTTCAAAGCGCTGCACACGTCCGGTTGCTTCGTCCTGCCCAATCCGTGGGATGCCGGCAGCGCGCGCTATCTGCATACGCTCGGCTTCCAGGCGCTCGCCACGACCAGTTCCGGCTTTGCCTGGTCCACCGGACACGCCGACAACACATTGCCGCGCGAGGCGATCCTCGCGCATCTGCGTAAGATCGTCGAAGCAACCGACCTGCCCGTCAACGCGGACTTCGAGAACGGCTTCGGCAGCACGCCGAACGAGGTCGCGGAAAGCGTCAGGCTCGCCGTCGAAACCGGCGTGGCCGGCCTGTCGATCGAAGACTCCACGGGCGACGCCGCCGCGCCGCTCTTTCCTGTCGAGGTCGCCGTCGAACGGATCAGCGCCGCGCGCCGCGCCATCGACGAAAACGGCGGCGATACGCTGCTGGTCGGCCGGGCGGAGAACTTCTTCGCCGGCTCGCCCGATCTCGACGACGCGATCGCGCGCCTCAAGGCCTATGCCGCGGCCGGCGCCGATTGCCTGTACGCGCCGGGCATCCAGACGCGCGAGCAGATCGAGGCCGTGGTCGCCGCCGTGGCGCCGAAACCCGTCAATCTGCTGATCGGTTCGACGTCGGCGTTCACGCTGCAGGACGTGGCCGCGCTCGGCGTGCGGCGCATCAGTGTCGGCGGGGCGTTGGCTCGCGCCGCGTGGGGTGGCTTCATGCAGGCGGCACAGTCGCTTGCGCAGGGCCGCTTCGACGGCTTTGCCGGCGCGGCGCCGGGCTCGCAACTCAATGAGCTGTTCCAGAACCATGCTTGAAGCGTGATGACGCGGCTTGCGGCTAACGCGCCTCATAGCGTCGGATAGCCAGCATAGCCGCGCACGCGCGTGATTGACCTGAAAGAGGGAACATTTGACGTACGGTGAATTCCGTATGTCAGATAGGATACTTTGGCTTCCAGAATATCCGAGCCAGCACCCTGCCGTTACCCGCGTCAACTCACGAGGTGGAACCCATGAACGATCTCCTGGCATTCGCTGTCGACGCACATGGTGGGATAGAACGCTGGGATAGCTTCACGCGACTCTCCGCCGAACTGTCCGTCGACGGCGCCATCTGGCATGTCAAGCAACAGCCTGGACTGCTCGTCGACAAGCGTATCGACCTCACGACGCATACTGAGAAGCTGACCATTACCCCGTTCACGGCGCCCAATCTGCGCAGCGTGTTTGTGCCTGAGCGCCTGACGCTGGAAACGCTCGACGGCGCGGTCACCGAAACGCGCGAGCATCCGGAGGCCGCTTTTGCCGGTCAGACGCTCGAGACGCCGTGGGACAAATTTCACGTGGCGTACTTCGCCAGCGAAGCGCTCTGGACCTACCTGACTTCGCCTTTCCTCTACACCTATCCGGGTTTCGAAAGCGAAGAGATCGAGCAGTGGCATGAGAACGGCGAAACCTGGCGCCGTCTGAAGGTGACGTTTCCCGAACACATCGCGAGCCACACGCGTACGCAGATTACGCATTTCGGCCCCGATGGACTGATGCGCCGTCATGACTACACCGTCGATATTCTCGGCGGCGCGACCGGCGCGAACTATGTCAGCGAATATCGCGAGTTCCAGGGTATCCAGATGCCGACGCGGCGTCGCATCTACGCCTATGACAGTGCGATGCAGAAGGTGCCCGAACCCTTGCTCGTCGCGCTCGACTTCGGCCATATCGAATTCCAGTAAGCCGCTTGCGGCAGGACGCAAGCGCCCGCGGGCCATAAAAGGATCGGCGAACTCGATGCATGATCGGATCGCACCGCCCGCCGGTGCGGCTCGAGCGAGCCAATTCAACAGGGGTGGCCCTTGGACAAATTTCAGGCGATGCAGGCTTTTGTGCGCGTGGTGGAAACGGGAACGTTCACGAGAGCCTCCGAGACCCTGAACATCCCCAAGCCAACCGTCACCAGGCTCATTTAAACGCTCGAAGCGGAGTTGGACACCAAGCTGCTCAACCGCACCACCCGCAAGGTCAGCCCCACCGCCGACGGCACCGCTTACTACGAGCGTGCCGTGCGGCTCCTCAACGAACTCCAGGAACTCGAAGGCGTGATGGCGCGCTCGAAGAGCAATCCTCGCGGCCGTCTGCGCGTCGATTTTCCGGTGCCGATCGGGCTCGGCCTCATCATCCCGGCGCTGCCCGATTTCGTCGCGCGCTACCCGGATATCAAGCTCGACTTCGGCGTCAGCGACCGGCCACTCGATCTCGTGGCGGAAAACATCGATTGCGTCGTGCGCACCGGCAAGGTCACCGACCAGTCGCTGGTCGCGCGACGGCTCGGCGAAGTGCGCCAGGTGCTTTGCGCGACCCCGGACTACTGGAAACGGCATGGCCGCCCCAAGCATCCCTCGGAACTGGAACATGGGCACGTGGTGATCCAGATGGTCGCGGCGCGAACCGGACGGGCGTTCCCGATCGCGGTCACCAGAAACGGCGAGAAAGTCGACCTGACGCCCGAGCGCACGCTGACCGCGAACGATTCGACGGCCTGTCTCGCGATGGGCCTGTCCGGCCTGGGCGTCGTGCATGCGCTGACGTTTCTGGGCCGGATGCATTTCGAAAGCGGCGCCCTGGAACCGGCCTTTGCCGATTGGTGGGCCGACCCCATTCCCGTGTATGTAGCCTCGGCGCACCCGGAATCTACTCGGATGCGCAGATTCCCGGCTGGAAGACAATCACTGAGGCCGTGCATGCAAAAGGCGGCCGCATTTTCCTGCAGTTGTTCCATGCGGGCCGCCAGTCGCATCGCGATATGCAACCGGATCGCGTGCTGCCTGTCGGCCCGTCTGAAATCGAATCGGAAGGACTCGCCTACACTGCCAGCGGCTGGGTGCCGAGCACGCCGAATCGCGCGCTCACCGAAGCCGAAGTCGTAGCGCTGGTCGAAGACTTTCGCTCGGCAGCACAGCGCGGTTTGGAAGCGGGATTCGACGGCGTCGAAATTCACGGTGCGAACGGCTATATCATCGACCAGTTTCTGCATGACGGCAGCAACCAGCGTAACGACGCGTACGGCGGTTCGATCGAGAACCGCGCGCGTTTCCTGCTCGAAGTCACGCAGGCTGCGATCTCCGTTTGGGGCAGCGATCGCGTGGCCGTGCGCATCGGGCCCAGCGGCTCGTTCGGCGACATGTCGGATAGCGATCCCGTCGCGCTCTTCACGCATGTCGTGAAAGAACTCGACAAGCTCGATCTCGCCTACCTCCATCTGATCGAACCGCGCATAGCGGGCAACGCCGCCGACGAAAGCCGGGATCAGAATCCGATCGCCGCGCGCCGGTTCCGCCAGTCGTATCGCGGCACGATCATCGCGGCCGGTGGATTCGACGCCGACTCGGCGCAAGCGATTCTTGCCGAAGGCAGCGCCGACCTGGTGGCGTTCGGTCGTTACTTCATCTCCAACCCTGACTTGCCCGAACGTCTTCGCCACAAACTGCCGCTGAATGACTACGATCGCGACACGTTCTACGGCGGCACGGCTGTCGGCTACACCGACTACCCGTTCTACCGGGCGCCTGAAGCGAGCCGTGACGCGGCGCTGGAATTGGCCGCCTGATCACGGGTTGAGCACGCACATGGGCACACGTCCCGCGCCGCTCGAACGCGCTCGCGCGTGCGGCGCGAGGCGCGCTTCCGCCCCAGATGCACGACGCCGCCAAAGTTCGCTGACGCACGTACGCTGTTCACGCAGCCATGAGAGACTGATGACTAGCGTGCGTTCAAGCCTGTCGACGCCCGCAGTTTGGGCCGTCAGTCATGGAACCTCGTCCTTTCAGAGTGCTTGCCGCACTCCTCGTCTCAAGCGTCGGCTTCTGCCCGGCGGCCTCGCATGCCTACGCGCTCGACGATCAGTTCGACTGCCAGGCGCGTCCCCACGCGTTCATCACGAAACTCATCGACGACAAGTACATCGAGTCCAATCCCATGCGGGTCGACAAGAACTCCGTCAACGCGTTTCGTCCCGTGCACGGCAGCGACATGACCGTCTTCGGCTTTCGCGTCTACGCCGTGCTCGGCTACGAGCCTGACGACGGGATGTTCAAGAAAGGCCGCGGCCAGGCTCTCGCGGGCCCGTTATACGGCGTCGTGCTGTCCGCGCCGAGCGAGTCGGTCGAAACGCGCGTGCGCGCGGCCGGAAGCACCGCCAAGGTGCACTCGGTCATTCCGTTGCTGCTGACCGCGGTGATCTGCACCGATTGACGAAGGGCGGCCGGGCGTCGCGGTGCTATGCTTTTCGCTCCTCATCGCACACGTCGCCAAGGACTTCACGCCGATGCCCTCATCCGTGCGCAACTCGCTCATCTGGATCTTCGACGCGTTCGAGCGCGATCCGACTTACATCAGCAAGCGGATGTTCGGCAGCGACGCCGCTTATATCGATGGACTCTTGTGCCTGATCGCCGCGGATCGCGACAAGCCGTGGAATGGCCTGCTGGTGTGCACGTCACACGACCGTCACGCCGCGCTGATCGAAGAAATACCGGCCTTGCGGCCGCATCCCGTGCTCGGCAAATGGCTCTACATACCGCAAGACGATCCGGCGTTCGAAACTGTCACCGAACGGCTGACGGCGCTGGTGCTCGCCCGCGATCCGCGCGTGGGCGTCGAGCCGAAGCCGCGAGAGCGCAGCAGAAAATCCAGGCTGCCGAAGGCGTAAAGCGTCGCGCCGCTCAAACGCTCGGCTCACCCGCGCGTTTGCGCCTGCCACCCGGCTCCACGGTTTGACTAAATTCACCACTGCCGGTGATGGTGCGGATCCATACCGTGGCAAAATCAGCGGCACCGCAGCAGGTGTCCAGGAGGCTTGTCATGGGCAACGAAACGCACGTCGAACACGAGACCGGCGCAGCCGGCGGGCCGGACGCCCCACCGAACATTCCCGGCCAGATTGTCCTGGTCTTTCAGGGCGGCGGCGCCCTCGGCGCGTACCAGGCGGGCGTGTATCAGGCACTTCATGACGGCAAAGTCGAACCGCACTGGGTCATTGGCACGTCGATCGGCGCGATAAATGGCGCGATTATCGCCGGCAATCTGCCCGAGAACCGCATGGCGCGCTTGACCCAGTTCTGGAACGGCGTGGCGCGTCATGGCGTCGAGGCAGCAAGCTGGCTGCCGGGACTCGCAAACTGGCTGCGCGACCTTGCCACGGTCACTCAAGGTGTGCCGTCGTTTTTCACTCCACAGTTGCAATCCTGGGCGGGCATTCAGGCACGCGTCCGTTCCGATCAGGCAGCTTTCTATTCAACCGGACCGCTGCGCGAAACCTTGTCCTCGCTAGTCGATTTCGACTACCTGAATCAGAAGGCGACGCGGCTGACAGTCGGCACCGTCAATGTCCGCAGCGGACGCATGCGCTACTTCACCAATCGCGACGCGCTGCTCGACGTCGAACACGTGATGGCCTCCGCCGCTTTTCCGCCCGGCTTCCCAGCGGTGCAACTGGAAGGCGAATCGTACTGGGACGGCGGCATCTATTCGAATACGCCGCTCGAAGCCGTGCTCGACGACCGCCCGCGGCGCGACTCGGTGATTTTTTCGGTGCAGTTATGGCCTTCGAGCGGTCCGGAACCCGAATCGATCTTGCAGGTCATGAGCCGGCAGCGCGACATTCAGTATTCGAGCCGCGCGGAAAGTCATCTCGATCGACAGAAGCAGATTCACCGCTTGCGCCACGTGATTCGTGAACTCGGACAGCATCTGCCCGAAGAAGTACGCGACGATCCGCAGGTGCGCGACCTCCTCGGCTGGGGTTGCGGCACCACGATGCGAGTGCTGGAACTCGACGCACCGGCATTCGATAACGATGACCTGAACAGGGATATCGATTTTTCGTCGGCGGGCATCAAGCGGCGCTGGCTTGCGGGTTACGAAGACACGGTCCGCTTGCTGAAGCGCGCGCCCTGGCGGGAATCACTGGACCCGATGGAAGGCCTCTCGGTCTTTCGCATGGCCTCGGCGGAAAGCCAAAAATAATCGCGTTAGCGCCGCCGGCAGCGACTAGCGATGCCGGGCGCGGCGTAAGCCTCGCGCGCCCAACCACCGCAAATCCCATTTGTACCTCGCACGCAAGACTGTTTGTCCATGGCGGGTGTTCGAGATCGGCGCCGATGCGCCTAGATTTCATACCCATCGGAGCCGCTGGCCCGATCAGCATTTGATCCCAAGTTACTTATCCGGAGATTTAGCCATGAACACGTCACAAAAAGTCGTCGTCGTTACGGGCGCATCGCAAGGCATCGGCGCCGAACTGGTCAACGCGTTTCGCAAGCTCGACTACCGCGTCGTCGCCACCGCACGTTCGGTCAAGCCCTCGGAAGATCCCAACGTCCTGACCGTGGCAGGCGATATCGGCGACCCGGCCACCGCGCAGCGCGTGATTGCCGAAGCCATTGCCCGCTTTGGCCGCATCGACACGCTCGTCAACAACGCCGGCATCTTCGTCGCCAAGCCCTTCACCAGCTATACGGCCGAAGACTACGCAAACGTCACCGCCGTGAACCTCAACGGCTTCTTTTTCATCACGCAACTCGCCATTGCCGAGATGGAAAAGAATGGCAGCGGCCACGTGGTCAGCATTTCGACGAGCCTCGTCGACCACGCTATCGACGGCGTACCCTCGGTGCTGGCCTCACTGACCAAGGGCGGCCTGAACGCGGCCACGAAGTCGCTGGCGATCGAATACGCGAAGAGAGGCATCCGCGCGAACGCCGTCTCGCCGGGCATCATCAAGTCGCCGATGCATGCGCAAGAAACCCATGCGGCGCTCGGCGGGCTGCATCCTGTCGGGCACATGGGCGAAATGAGCGATATCGTGGGCGCTGTCCTGTATCTGGATTCAGCGCCGTTCGTGACGGGCGAAATCCTGCACGTCGACGGCGGCCAGAGCGCGGGCCACTGATCACGCCAGGGCGCCGCTGATCGGCGCCTTCACGTCAACCGAGGATTACGGAGAACGCCATGCCTATCGTCACAATTCAGGTGACCCGCGAAGGTTCCAAACCCGGCAACGATGCCGTCACAGCCGACGAAAAAGCCCAGCTCATCGCAGGCGTCAGTCAGGTGCTGCTGGACGTGCTGAACAAGCCGCTCGCAGCGACCTTCGTTGTCATCGAAGAAGTGGACACCGAAAACTGGGGCTGGGGCGGATTGCCGGTCGAAGCCTATCGCAAGCAGCTGGCCCAGAAGCCGGGTTGAGCGTCGGGCGGGGATCGCTCTACCCGTTGGCCTTCCAGTTTTTAGTTCGCGAACTGCCGCAGCTGCTCGATGCTCTGCTTCAGTTCGCGCTCCAGCTGGACCATCAGTTCCGCCGCGGGCAACGACCTTGCCAGCGCGGCGGCCTGGCCTGCCCAATGCGCGCCGTAGCCGAACTCGCCTTTCGCCTTCGCTGCCGCATTCAGCGCCTTACCGGCGTCGTAGGCAATCGGATAGGCGGCCGGCCTGGGTGAATGCGGGTCGGCGCCGAGCGCCGTGAAGCTGTTCGCCATGCTTCTCGCCAGCCGCCCGGAGATCGCCGCCGTGAACGTCGTGCGGCGAGCCGCCTCACCGAGCATCGCGCGACGATAACCCTCGTCGATCGACGTTTCCGGGCACGTCACAAAGGCCGTGCCAAGCTGCGCGGCCTGAGCGCCGAGCGCGAGCGCCGCCGCAATGCCGGCGCCGTCCATGATGCCGCCGGCGGCGATCACCGGCAGCCGGCATTCCCTGGCCAGCAAACGCGTCAGGGCGAACGTGCCCAACCTGTCGTCGAATGCATCCGGGTCGAAGACACCGCGATGCCCGCCGGCCTCGATCCCTTGCGCCACGATCGCATCGACGCCGGCCGCTTCGACCTGCGCCGCTTCCTCCAGATTGGTCGCACTGGCAAGCAGCTTGATGCCCGCCTTCCTCAGTTCGGCGATGACATCGCCGGAAGGCAAGCCGAAGTGGAAACTGACGATCGCCGGCTTCTCCTCCAGAAAAACCGCCAGCATGGCGGGATCCGCAAGAAAGCTCGTGTAGATCTCCGACAGCTTGGCCGGCGGCGTTGCCCCATATTTTTCGAAGTGCGGCGCAAGCCAGCTCAACCATTGCTGCTCGAGCGCCGCGTCCGCTTGCGCAGGCTGATGGCAGAACACGTTGATGTTGAACGGCTTGCCCGTCAGTGCGCGCGTCTCCCTGATCACCTTGCGCGCGCCGTCAGCGTTCATCGCTCCGACGCCCAGCGAGCCGAGCCCGCCCGCATTGGAAACTGCCGCAGCCAGAGCAGGCGTGGTGACACCGGCCATCGGCGCCTGAATGATCGGTTTGTCGATGCCCAGCACGTGCAGCAAGGCGCGGTTGTCTGTCTGATTGCTCATGTCGCTTCCTCATCGAGTCTCACTACAATATAGTCCTGATATTCCGTTTGAACCCTTGTTCCGCATCCAACGCGGCCGCGCCGCCGTTGCGTTCGCGCTGCGGCCGTTCCGGGCGGCATTCCGCCCGGACAAGACAGCGCGATCAGGCACTTCGCCGAGAGACCATGCAGCGTCAATTTGAAGATGTCCTTCTGGGCAGTATCGAACTGTTCTGTCTCGCGGCCGAACTGGAGAGTTTCACCGAGGCCGCCAACGCCGCGAGCGTCACGCCGGCCGCCGTCAGTCGTACGGTCGCGCGTCTGGAAGAGCGCCTCGGCGTGCGATTGTTCGTGCGGACCACCCGACAGATCCGCCTAACCGATGCGGGACGACGCTACTTCGAACAATGTCGTCTGGCGCTGGCCCAGCTCGCCGAAGCCGAGCGCGAAGCGACCGGACAGCAAACCGCGCCGACCGGCGTGCTGCGCATCAGCATGCCGACGCCATATGGACACTACCGCGTGCTTCCCCTGCTGGCCGAGTTTCGCAAGCGCTATCCGGGCGTGACGGTGGAAACGCATCTCAGCAATCGCAACATCGATTTTGGCGAAGAAGGCTTCGACCTGGCCATTCGCGGCGCGGCGCCCGGAGACTCCGGGCTGATCGCGCGCACGATCGAGGACGCGGAACTGGTGGTCATCGCTTCGCCGGCTTATCTGAGTGGCGCCGCCAAGCTGAAAACGCCGGACGACCTGATCCATCACGACTGTGTCCAGTACGCGTTGCCGAGCACCGGCCGCAATCTTCCGTGGCTGTTCAAACACGAAGACGAAGTTGTCGAGACGATGACGAGCGGCGCTTGCACGTCATCGGGCGACGTGCTTGCTGGGGCGACGCTCGCGCGTCACGGTGCGGGTATTTTTCAAACCTACCGGTTCATTGTCGAGAAAGACCTTGCTGAAGGAACGCTCAAGGAATTGCTCATTCCCTATGGCGGTTGCTCGCGGCCGTTCGTGCTGCTTTACCCGCATGCGCGGCATCTGTCCTCGCGCGTGCGTAGTTTCGTCGACTTCCTGATGGAAAAGCTGGGGTCGTAGGCTTGCGGACGGTCGCGCGACGCTCTCCACCCCGGCCCGTCACAAGCGCAGCGGGAAGATGAACTTCGCCGCCAGCAGTCCAAGCACGCCGCCGAGGAGCGTCTCCCAGGCGCGCGCGCCAAGAATCGAAATGGAGTGCACGCCGCCGATCGCCAGCGTCACGATCAGCGTGAAGGCGAACGCTCCGCAAGCGATGTCGTAGCGATCGGGCAACGTCATCGCGTAGACGATCATGGCGGCCGCGACGGCGGCCCAGGCGAGCAGCGGCGCGTGCTCGACGAGCGGCAGGCAGGCTAAACCCACCGGAACGCCGATCAACGTACCGATGATCCGTCGGCGCACCCGTTCCGCCGTGCCGCTCGCGGAGCCCGCAACCACGTAGGTGCTTGCCGTGATCGCCCAGGCGGACTCCTTGAGTCCGATCGTCTCGTTCAAGACAACGACGACCAGCGCGCCGCTTGCCGCCTGCAGGCCCATGATGAGTTCAGCGGAAAGTATCCAGCGATCCGGCACGTTGACGGGCGAAAGCACCGTCATGGCGGGACGCTCCGCCGGGCCGCTGAGCAGCCGTGGAACGATGCACGCGATAATCGCGATCAGTCCCGCCACTCCGACCGCCGGCAGATCGACCGTCGTCAGATGGACGTTGTAAGCCAGCAATTGGCCGATGTATATCTGGGAGCCCATTCCCGCACCCAGAATGCCGAAGCGCTTGAGATAGCCGACCAGAAAGGCGCCTGTGACGAGCGTCAGTTCCGGGCCCGATTTGCCGATCGACTGCAGGAGCGGGGCGAATGCGATGAACATGGCCGCGCCGAGCACGGCGGCGGCACACAGGAGTGCCAGGTCGCGGCTGGATTCGGGCCGCGAGACGCGCGCTTCCGAGACGCTGGCCCACAGCGCGAAGTTGCCGGCCAGCGAGGCGACGAGCGTCGCGCCGGGCAAACCATGCGTGATGTCCTGCAACGTCCCGAGCGCAGCGGCGATGCCGTAGGCGGTGATAAGCCGCAGTCCCTTGATCCGGCGATGCGTGCCGGGATCCATCTGCTCAAGCCAAATCGTCGCTCTTCTTAGGACGCCACGCCCGTCCTCGCCCGTGGGTTCGCCTTGAATGCCATCGCTCGCCGCGCGGTTTTGCGCGTCGGCGCTGATCTCTTTCTTGTCGTTCTCCGGGATCGTCGTTCGCTTCACGGCGTTGGGCGCGTCGGATTGGGCTACCCGTAGTCTAGTTGATCGGAACGGCGCGGACCGGTCGGAAATCGTGGTCAGCGGCTTGTTTCGCCAACCCGGTTAAGACAACCGCTTCCTGACGGCCATCGACTAATCGCGGCTTTTGCTATCAAAAATCGTATGCGATTTAATCTCATGCGCTTGACAAGGCCAAACTTCTCCCTCATTATGCGACGCATGCGATCGCATCGCATGCGATTTAAAGCGATTAGACACCCTCTCTCTTTCAAGGAATTCATCATGACCAAGATCGAAACCGTCCTGCTCACCGGCAAAACCCACACGAAGTTCAGCGGCCGCGGCGGCCGCGTCGACCTCAATCTGTCGACGGCCAAAGGCGCCGGCGACGACATCGCGTTCCCGGCCGTCCAGGCGCATCCGACCGCGGAGCAGTTGTTCGCGGGCGCCTGGTCGGCCTGTTACATCTCCGCGATCGGCCTCGTGGCTCAGGCGAAAAAGGTGACGCTTCCGGCCGATCTGTCGGTGGATATCGAGGTGGATCTGGGCATGACCGGCGACGCCTACTTCCTCCAGGCCCGCTTCGACGTCAGCGTGCCGGGCGTGGCGCGCAAAGTTGCCGAGGCCCTCGCGCACGAAGCGCACGAAATCTGCCCGTATTCGAAAGCAACGCGCGGAAACATCGACGTCGTGGTCAACGTGGTCTGATCCTTTTCCATCACTGAATCGGCTTTTCGGGGCGCGATCCGGCAAGGCTCGCGCCTCTTACCAAACATCTTTTATGCGGAGTTCCATCATGAAAACCAAACTCGTTGCTGCATTGCTCGTCGCACTTTCTGCTTCCGCCGCCGCGCCCGCATTCGCCAGCGGCTATGGTCCGGCCCCCTTCTATCGCCCTTCGGTCGGCGCCCCAGCGTCGCAACGCGGGCAGAGCGCGCAAACCGTCGCGGCGAGTGCCGACGACGCAGCCGGCTCGCAAGCCGCGTATGGCGGTGTCGTCTCCGGCCACTCCGAGTCCGCAAGCCGCGCCGCCGTCGCGCCTCACGACAATCTTTACGCACGTCACTAAAGCGCGCAGCCGGCCGCGGCACGCAGCGCGGCCGGTTAGCTTGCCAATGCCCCAGGTCGGCACGAAGGGCTTTGCCTGCCGGCCGACTGGCCGTGCCGATCTCTGGCATGCTTGCGGGACCGCATCCGAAAAACGGCGAGCCAACCACTGACGAAAAGGATTGGATTGAAATGACGACGCAAACCGAAACCGCCATCCTGGCCGGCGGCTGCTTCTGGGGCATGCAAGACCTGCTGCGGCGCTATCCCGGCGTGCTGTCCACGCGCGTGGGCTACACGGGCGGCGACGTGCCCAACGCCACTTACCGCAACCACGGCACGCACGCAGAGGCGCTGGAAATCGTGTTCGACCCGCGCCAGATCAGCTATCGCAAGATCCTGGAGTTTTTCTTCCAGATCCACGATCCGACGACGAAGAACCGCCAGGGCAACGACATCGGCATGAGCTACCGCTCGGCCATCTTCTATCTCGACGATGAGCAGAAGCGAGTGGCCGAGCACACCATCGCCGACGTCGAGGCATCGGATCTCTGGCCTGGCAAGGTCGTCACCGAGATCGTTCCCGCCGGCCCGTTCTGGGAAGCCGAGCCGGAACATCAGGACTATCTGGAGCGCATTCCCGACGGATACACGTGCCACTTCGTCCGCCCGAACTGGAAGCTGCCCGAGCGCGGCTGAAGGTTAATTCAAGCGCCAACGGTCGAGCAACGCCGTGGCGCAACAAAAAAGAAGCCCGCGAACATCGTTCGCGGGCTTCTTCGTTTGGAAAGGCGCTTGATGCGCGCATGGATCGCGTGATCCGCCGCTCATTCCCCGTTCTGAACCGCTTTGACGAGATTGTTGCGCAGCGTCACGATCGCCTTCTGCACTTTCGAGAACTCGTCCGGCGCGAGGCCGGTTGCTTCGACGAGGTCCATGTTCAGGCCTTTTTCGCGCAACCGCCGACCGCTTTTCGTCAAGCCGACCCGCACCTGACGCTCGTCTTCGGGGTCCCGCTGCCGTTCCACATATCCCGCCGCCTCCAGCTTCTTCAGGATCGGCGTGAGCGTGTTGGACTCCAGGAACAGTTTCTCGCCCAGACTGCTGACGGTCTGGTTGTCCTCCTCCCACAGCGCAATGATCGTGATGTATTGCGTATAGGTGAGCCCAAGCTCTTCGAGAATCGGCTTGTATGCCTTGCCGAACGCCAGGTTCGCGGAATAGACCGCAAAGCACAGGAAGTCGGAGAGCTTCACATCCGCGGAAGCTGGTTGGTCGGTCGATTTCATCTGCGTCCTCGTTGGGTAGAGGCTAACGCCTCGCTAACGGCATTATACATCGCATGCGATTTTATCGTAATCGTGTCAAATCTGCCGGGTTGGCGGACGAGCACTGACGATCGGCTTCACCGGCCTCTTCGGCACGAGTAAGCTACCAGCGCAGACAATCACGACCTCGAATCGGCCGCTGCGCCGAGGATTTGAAGGTCCGCACGGATTTCCCTGGGAGAGCGTCTTGAAGCGGATCGTGGTGATCGGCGCAGGCTTCGCCGGACTCTGGAGCGCGGTGGGCGCGGCGCGCAAACTCGACGAACTGCGCGTTCCCGCCGATCAGGTGGAGGTGGTCGTCATCAACGGCACGCCGTACCACAGTATTCGGGTGCGGAATTACGAACAGAATCTGGACGAGACGCGCGTGCCGCTAGCCGATGTGCTCGAGCCGATCGGCGTGCGGCTCGTCGAAGGCACGGTATCCGGCATCGATGTGGCGAACGGCGGCATCACGCTTCAGACCCAAGGACAGACGCAAACACTGGCTT
Source organism: Paraburkholderia sp. RL18-101-BIB-B (assembly GCF_046026985.1). Classification (NCBI taxonomy): domain Bacteria; kingdom Pseudomonadati; phylum Pseudomonadota; class Betaproteobacteria; order Burkholderiales; family Burkholderiaceae; genus Paraburkholderia; species Paraburkholderia sp. RL18-101-BIB-B. The sequence goes on along the minus strand of NZ_JARESV010000028.1, from coordinate 51,869 downwards.
ACGACCGGCTCGTCATCGCGGCGGGCAGCCAACTCGTCCACCCCGATATTCCCGGTTTGACCGAGCACGCGTTCGACGTCGATACATTCTCTGGCGCAACGAAACTCGCCGCGCATCTGCGCGGCTTGCCGTCGCTCGCGAGTGCGGCGAGTGCGTTTACGGCCGTGGTGGTCGGCGCCGGTTTGACCGGAATCGAACTGGCGGCCGAACTGCCGGCGCGGCTGCGCGGCATCGCGGGCGACGCGCATCGCGACGCCGTGCACGTCGTGCTGGCCGATCGCTCGGCGAAGATCGGCCAGGCTATGGGCGGCGCGCAGCCTGTCATCGAGCGCGCAATGGATGCCCTCGGCGTCGAGATGCTCGCCGGCGTGTCCTTGCAGTCAGTGGACGCCGACGGCGTCGAGCTCACGAATGGCCGGCGCATTGAAGCCGCCACGGTGATCTGGTGCGGCGGCATGCGCGCGAACGCGCTGACCGCGCAAATCCCTGTGACACTCGATCCGCTCGGACGCCTTCCGGTGGATGCGTTCATGCGCGTGGAAAACGTAGCGCATGTATTCGCTGCCGGCGATTGCGCGCGCGTGTTGATCGATGGCGCGCGGCCATCCGTCATGTCATGCCAGCACAGCCGGCCGATGGGACGCTATGCCGGTCACAACGTCGTCTGCGATCTGTTCGGCGGCGAGATGCTGCCGCTTCATATCGACTGGTACACGACCATTCTCGATCTCGGTCCCTGGGGCGCCGTATACACGGAGGGTTGGGACCGGCATCTCGTGTCCGAAGGCGACGCCGCCAAGACGACCAAGCAAACCATCAACTGCGTACGCATCTACCCGCCGCGCACTCGCGTTCGGGACGACATTCTGCAAGCTGCCGCGCCCGTCGTGCAGAGCCCGCCGCCGACAGCCGCGGCCCGATAAACACGCGGAGTTCACGAAACCACGCAAATCGATCCGGTTGTCAGAAAGAGGAAAAAATGAAAACAGCTCTGCTGACGAAGCGTGGATTGATCCGTCGGCTATCGGCGATCCTATGCGGCTGCATGGCCATGTGGTCTGCCATCACGTTTGCGCAATCCATCCAGCCTGGCGCACCCTATCCGGTCGGGATGAAACAACTCGAATACGTCGACACGGCGCAAGGCAACCGACACCTCGCGCTCACGCTGTTCTATCCCGCCGTGCCTGCCAGTTCCGCCATGCCGACGCGCATGGTTTTCTTCACCAACCTGCATCTCTACAAGAACGCCAATATCGTCTCCGACGGGATAAAGCGTCCGCTCGTCATGTTCTCCCACGGGCATGGCAGCAATGGACTTTACTATGCCTGGTTTGCGCAGTATCTTGCGTCGCGCGGCTATATCGTGGCCACGCTGTATCACTACCGCGCCAACACCTACGACGCCACGATCATGTACACGCGGAGCAAACTCTGGCAGCGCCCAGTCGACATCAGCAAGGACATCACTTTCCTTCTGAACGACAAACGCTGGGGACCGCATATCGATCCGGAACGGATCGGCGTTGCCGGCCATTCGCAGGGCGGCTTCACGTCGCTCTGGATTGGCGGCGCGATGGTCAATCCGGACAAGTACCTCGCCTATCAACGGGCCTGGAAGAACAACGAGCTGGCGCCGGCATCGCTGCGCAAGGAGTTGCCGCTCGATGCCGCGCCGGCGCTCAAGGTGTACGACCGCCGCGTCAAGGCGGTCGTCGCGATGGCACCCGGCGACTTACAGGGTTTCGGCATGGACGAGCAAAGCGTGGCGCAGTTGAAGGTGCCCGCTTATATCATCGTGGGTGCGAGGGACACGCAGGCCCCGCCCAAAGAGAATGCCGAGTTCGCCGCGAAATACGCGCCGCACACGCAACTGGATGTGATGCCGGGCCTCGTCGATCATGAAATCTTCGCCAACGAATGTGATCAGTACGGCCGGGACACGTGGCCGGAAATGTGTATCGATGCGCCCGGCGTGGATCGCACCGAACTGCACGAGTACATTGGAAATGCGGCGCTGAAGTTCTTCGACACCAATCTGAATGTGACGCGCAGCCCGCAAAACTAATCTGATGGCTCAACGTTCAAGCCGTGCCGTCGGATTCAAGCTGCGCTTCGATGGCCGCCTTATCGATCACTGACCACACCTGCTCGATCTTTCCATTGCGGAATTGATAGAACACGTTCTCCGTGAAGGAAACGCGCTTTCCGTTGACGGCGAGGCCGAGGAACGCGCCCTTTGGCGTACAGACGAAGCCGAGCCGGCTGGCTATATAAGGCGGATCGGAAATCAACAACTGAATGTCGAAATGAAGGTCCGGAATTTCACGGAAGTCTCTCTCCAGCATCTCGCGATAACCGGATAAGCCGATGCGCTGACCGTTGTAGTGCGCGTCGTCGTCGACGAACTGGCCGAGATTCGGCCAGTCCTGTTTGTTCAGGCAGGCAATGTAATTCCGGTAGAGGTTGGAGAGATCGGTCGTGTCCACGGCAATTGCTCCGTCCTTGTACGAGGTCCGTGCTGCGAGCCTAACGCATCCAGCGGCACGACGTCAGGCCGCCGCACCAACTTGCGCCCGTTGCGTACCAACCGCCTCCAGCACCGCCTGCGCGACCCGCTCGACGCTCGGCCAGTTCCGTGCGTGTTCACCCGCGACATACTGCTCGGGCGACACGCTGCGATACGGCGGCGGATAACCCCAGATGGCGTCGTGCCGGTCGGGTTTGGTCACGCTCCCGCCGATCACCGCGACGGTAGGACGACGAAACGCCGCCGCAACGTGCATGAGCATCGACGAGTTCGTCAGCACGACGCCGGCCCCTTCGGTGAGGGCGAACATGATGCGCATCGGCACTTCGCCCGCCAGCGAGCGGACCGGCACGTCCGGCCCCGCCGCTGCGATCGCCTCGGCGGCGCGCAACTGATCCGCCTTGCTGCCGACGATCACGATATCGCACGCGTCGCCGGCTTTTTCCAGTGTCTGTGCGATCTGCGCGAGCGCGGCGCCGACCTGGCGTGCGTCCCACGCCTTGGTGGGAACACCGGCCCCGACGCCGACGATCAACCGCACGGTTCGGCGCGCCGGCACGCTGCCCGCATTCCAGATTTGCGCGGCTGTTGCACGCTCGTCGTCGGTCAGGAACAGTTGCGGGCGCGCTTCCGGCAGCGCCGTCGCGCCGAGCAGTTCGCCCTGCGCGAGCGCCGCGCGTCCGCATTGGCGGGCAGCGAATTCGATAAACGCCTGACACCCGCTCCAGCCGCCGCGATAACCGCGCACGCCGATGCGATAGCGCACGCCCGTGCGCATCATCAGCAACGCGCCCATATAGCTGCCGAGCACGTCGATACCCACATCAAAGCCGCCGCGCGCGCGCAGTGCGGCGACCTGCGGAGACTTCCACAGAAAACGCAACACGTTGCCGTGCGAGCGGTCCTCGACCAGCTTGTTGTTCCAGGGCGCGTCGATCTCCACGATCTCGTCGACGAAGGGATTGTTCTCGAGTATCGGACGCCCCCAACTGCCCACACCGGCGATCAGGCGCGTCGTCGGAAAGCGTTTGCGCAGCGCCTCGAAGAGCGGCGTGGTGGTAAGCAGTTCGCCGAAATCGTTCGGACGCAGCACCAGAATCTCGCGCGGCGTGTCACGATTCGGATCGAACCGTGGCGGGTAGAAACGGGCCATCAACCAGACCGGCGTTTCGATCAGCAGACTTTTCCAACCCATTGCTTCTCCAATGCGGCAGGTGGTGATCGCCGTCACCGTGCATCGGTTCGCGCGGCAGGCGGCCCGGGCGCGCAGGGCGCAAGTGTGCCGCAGGCGCCGCCCGGATAGCGCTTTCGATTGTGCATGGTTGCCGCAGCGGGCTCTGTGGCCGGGCGTACAGAGCCGTGCGCTGCGCATGCGTGCGCCGCGTAAAATTCTCGCCGGTCGAATCTCGCCGCGTCGCCCGCGAATACCGCCGGGGACGCCGTCCGGTTCTGGGCCTCGCTCTCAGCAGGTCTCGACCGCGCGGCGATTTGCTGCACGGCCGGCGAACACCAGTATCAAGCCCGCCGCGGCCAGCACCGCGCCGGCAATCGGTACGGCCGTGTAGCCCAATCCCGCCGAAATCACCGCGCCGCCGGCAGCGGCGCCCAGCGCATTGCCGAGATTGAACGCGCCCACATTGACCGACGACGCCAGCCCCGGCGCGTCGGCCGCCGCGTGCATCACGCGAATCTGGACCGGCGGCACGATCGCGAACGTGGCCGCGCCCCACACGAGCATGCCGATCAACGCCCCCACGTGGCTGGTGAGAACGAACGGCAGCGCCACCATGATGACCGCCAGCGCGCCGAGAAACAGCTTGGTGCTGCCGTCGAGCGACCAGTCGGCGAGCCGACCGCCCAGCCCGTTGCCGATCGTGAAGCCGATGCCGATCAGCACCAGCGCAATCGTGACGAAACCGGCGGAGGCGCCCGTCATATTCTCGAGCACCGGCGCCACATAGGTGTAAAGCGTGAACATCGCGCCGGCGCCCATGACGGTGGTGGCCATCGCCATCAGCACGTCAGGACGCGCCAGCACGCGCAACTCGCGGCGAATGTCCGGCATCTTGCCTGCGTCGCCTCGAGGCAACGCGACGGCCAATGCGGCGATCGCCAGCACACCGAGTCCGGCGGTGCCGGCGAACGCCATGCGCCAGCCGATCTGCTGACCGATCCAGGTCGCCGCCGGCACGCCGCCGATGTTGGCGATCGTCAGGCCCATGAACATGGTGGCGACCGCGCTCGCGCGCTTCTCACGCGGCACGAGATTCGCCGCGACCACCGAGCCGATGCCGAAGAACGCGCCGTGGTTCAGGTTCGTCACGAGGCGCGCGGCGAGCAGCGTCCAGTAGCCGGGCGCCATCGCCGAGAGCAGATTGCCGATGACGAAGATCGACATGAGCGCGATCAGCGCTTTCTTCGCGCGCAGTCTGCCGAAGGCGAGCGTCATCAACGGCGCGCCCAGCATGACGCCGAGCGCATAGGCGCTGATCAGCAGGCCCGCGGCCGGAATGGAAACGCCCACGCCGTTCGCGATCACCGGCAACAAACCCATTGGCGCGAATTCCGTGGTGCCGATGCCGAATGCGCCGACAGCCAGGGCCAGCAATGCCCAGGTTGATTTCATGCCTTTTCTCCGTCCAGATATCACAAGCGGAGAATTGTCGGCTAACGGGCGGCCGACAAACAGCCCTGCCGCAGCAATTGAATCTTGATCGCGAGGCACGAATGACGATTCATGCCGGAGTCCGGGCACGTCACGTGCTTCCTCATACCAACGTACGAAGCTGACTGTTGAACAGTCATCAAGGAGCCGAAAATGAAAGCAAAAACTCTGATCTGCGCGACCGCACTCGCCGCGATCTGCGCCTCACAAGGCGCCTACGCGCAGATTGCCGGACTGCAACCGCTCGGTGGCACGGTCGAGCAAACCAATGCGCTGCTGAAGGGCTGGAGCGTGCGGCGCGCCCTTGTCGACCAGCCGGTCTACAACGATCTGAACGACAAGATCGGCAGCATCTATGACGTGATCATTTCGCCGGACCGTAAGGCGACGTATGCGATTGTGTCGGTGGGCGGCTTCCTCGGCATGGGCAAGCACTATGTGGCGATCCCGGTCGATCATTTCGAGATCCGCGACGGCAACCTGTTCCTCGCCGGCGCGACGAAGGATGCGCTGAAGTCGGTGCCTGAGTTCGAGTACAACAAGCTCGAAAAAGCGACCAAGCCGCATAAGGTCAAAGTGGAATAACCGGAGTGGCAAGCCGTGATGCGAGAGTGAGACGGCTCACGCTCGCACCGGCCATGCGACGGCTCGCGTTCAGTGATTCGCGGCCGTGACGAGTTGCAGCGGTGTTTCGATCACGCTCGACAATTCACTCTGCTTCTTCTGTTCGGTGACCGCCTTCAACGCGACATCGACGCCGAACACAGCTTGCCGCGCGGCAAACTGATTGATCGTGGCGAGCACGCGGCCATCGGCGATCAACGGCTTGATCGCATCGATATCGTTGTAGCCGGTGACGTAGACGCCGCCGGTTCTGCCCGCATCGCGGACCGCGTCGACCGCGCCCATCGCCATATTGTCGTTGCCGCACAGCAGTCCGCGGATCTGCGGATGTTCGCTGAGCATCTTCGAAGCGGCGTCGCGGCCCTTCCCATACTCCCAATCGCCGGCCTGAACGGCGACGATATTGATGCCCGCCGCGTTCATCGCATCCCTGCAGCCGTCCGTACGTTGCTGTGCATTGCGATCGGCTGAACTGCCCTCGATGATGCCCACCTGATCGCCCGCCTTGAGCCGCTGCGCCAGATAATTGCCCACCTGCTGCGCGCCCTTGCGATTGTTCGGACCGACGAACGGCACGGAAATGCCGGCCGCGTCCTGAAACGCCTCGTCGAGCGGATTGTCGATCGCGACCATGATGGTGCCCGCCTTGATCGCACGCGCGACGACCGCCGTTAGCGCCTTCGAATCGGTCGGCGCGATCACGATCGCGTTCATCTTCGCCTTGATCATGTCCTCGACCATGCGGATCTGCCCGGCCGTGTCACTTTCGGTGGCCGTGCCGCGCACCGTCAAATCGAATTGCGATGCGTAATGCTGCTGATAGTTCTGCGCGGCGTTCGCCATCGCCACCGTGAACGGATCGCTCAGGGACTTCAGCACGAGCGCGATCTTGAGCTTGCTGCCCGGCGTCACCGCTGCATCCGCCGCGCCGCTGATGCCGGCCGCGGCCAGCGCGCCGGCAAACACCACGCGGCGGCGCATCCCCCAGGAGGACGTCCTTCGGGGCGTCTTCTGCATCATCGAATCTCTCCTTCTGGACTTCTGGACCGGGCTGACGAATCGCTGCGCTGCACTCGGATGAAAAACTGCCGTGGCTCTGCCTGCCGCTCATCAATCGCCCTTCAGCGCCAGTAAACGCGCTGCGATTTCGTCGAACAACGGCCGGCTGTCGATAGCCTCGCTCAGGCAATTGTCCTTCAACTCCACCAAGCGCGCCTGGATGTTCGTCTGCGCGTGCGGCCAGTCGCATCGTTGGAGCAACTCTTCGAGCAGACAACCATAGGCTCGAACTTCGAGGCGCTGAAGCGCGAGACCGATGTCGCGATCGTCCAAAGCATAGAAAGACGCGGCGCCGAAATCTCCCAACAGCGCGCGCCCCTGTCCACCGTACAGGATATTGTGAGCGTACAGATCGCCATGCATGATGCCCTGCTTATGCAGATGACACGCCGCCGATGCCATCCCGTACGCAATGCCCAACGCCGCAGCCAAATCGAAGCGTGTGTCGGCGCCGTAGATATCGCGCGTGCAGGAGTCGAGGCTCGGCGGACCGGCAAGGTTGGTGAATTGCGGATCGATCAGTTCCATCACGAGACCGTGCGTGCCTGCGGGATGATCCTTCACTTTCCCCGCCACCGGAATCAGATTCGCATGATCGCCCGCGCGAATGCAGGCTGCCATTTCGCAGTCGGGCAAACCATCGCTGGTCACTGCGCCCTTGAACAGTTTCACCGCGACGTGGCGCAATGCGCCGTGCTGATCCGCCAGCTCCGCGCGATAGATGACACCGGAGGCGCCCTCGCCCAACGCCGCCTCGAGTTTCAAGTCAGGCCACGCGATCGAGGCGGTCGGCGTGTCGATCAACGCCTCCGCTTCGAGCGCTTCGCTGAACGGATTGCCGGCATACGCCAGCCAGGACAGCCGCGGCAGCCGCAACAGCCACGCAGGCAGTCCACTGAGCTGATTCGCCGCGAGACGCAGCAATTCGAGCTGCGAGCAGGCGGCCAATTCCTCGGGAAGCGTCCGCAGACGATTGCCCGCCAGCATCAACTTTTGCAATTGCGTGCAGCCGCCGATTTCGGCAGGCAACGCTTCGATCTCGTTGTCCGTGAGAATCAACCAGCGCAATTGCGGCGGCAGCGCATTGCCGCACACTCGCCGGATGCGGTTGGCCTTGAAGCCGACCATGCTCAATTGCGAGCACTGTCCCAGCACTTCCGGCAATTCGGTGAACGGGTTGTCGGAGCCGAAGAGAATACGCAGCTTGGTGAGCCGTGGCAGATCGTCGGGCAGCGACGTGAGCGCGTTGCCCGACAGGTCGAGAACTTCCAGTGTCTCGGCGAGGTCGAAAATCTCGCGCGGAAATTCAGTCAGGCCGCAGGCCAGTTTCAGCCGGCGCGTGCCCGCGAGTTGGCCGGCCCGCAATTGTTCAAGTGTCGTCGTCACAGTCGTGGAAGAGAGGTCCGGTTGCCGATGCGCTTCGTATCGAAGGTATCAATTCTACTGAGTCGCGGGCCTGGCGCGAAAAGGGTTGTACAGTGATGCATCGTCCCGTCCAGAACAACGAGCCGCCCGGCCGTCATCGGTCGCGAGGAATTGGACAGCAAGTTTCGGAGCGCAATCAGAGAGTACGAGGCTCACACTGTCGGATATCGGCGCGCTTGGCGCGTGTATTCGCAGACTCGTCTTGCAGCATCTGTGCCTCCAACCAGTCAGGAGCAAACAAAGTGACATACGCCTACAAGTTGATGAACTCGCCCGTCGGCCAGTTGAAACTCGTTGCAAACGGCGACCGCCTCGCCGCCATTCTGTGGGAGCACGACAAGCCGAACCGGGTGCGTCTCGGGGAGCTGGTCGAAGCGAACGACCGGCCTGTGCTGATCGAGACCGAGCGGCAGTTGAACGAGTATTTTGCCGGCACGCGGCATGAATTCGACCTTCCGCTCACCTTCCAGGGAACGGATTTTCAGAAGCAGGTGTGGGCCGCGCTGTTGACCATACCGTTCGGCCAGACGCGCAGCTACTCGGAAATCGCGACGCAGATCGGCAACGTCAACGCGGTGCGGGCGGTCGGCGCGGCGAATGGCAGAAATCCGATTTCCATCGTGGCGCCGTGCCACCGGGTGATCGGCGCGTCCGGTGATTTGACCGGGTTTGCGGGCGGTTTGGCGAACAAGATGCTGCTTCTGTCGCTCGAAGCCGGACAGACTTCGATCGAAGCGGAAGCAGACGGGCAAGCGGATATGTTCGCGGCCGAAGAAAAGACCGAGGCCAAGGCTCAGGTCAAATCCGAAACTCAGACGAAACCCCCGCGCCATGCGCCGAGCCGCGGCACGCAAGCCTCGCTGTTTGGAAACTGACCGGATGCATGGTCCGCGATGGCAGTGGACTCACTGCGTCGCGTTGAGCGCTTCGTGATAGATCACCTTGCCGGCCGCATAAAGCACCTATCCTTAAGATGCCCTTTGGGCGTCAACAGGAGGATGACATGCGCATGCTTCTCAACATACGAATCCCTCACGAACCGTTCAACACCATGGTGCGTGATGGCACCGCCGGACAAGTGATCGGGAAAATACTGGAAGAGATAAAACCGGAGGCCGTCTACTTCACCGAGCAGAGTGGAGCGCGCGGAGCAGTGGTCGTGGTGGATGTCGACAACGCATCGTCGATTCCCGCGCTCGCGGAGCCGTGGTTTCTAAAATTCAACGCCGACTGCGAAATGCGCATTGCGATGTTGCCGGAAGACCTGATGAAAGCCGGACTGGACAATCTCGGCACGAAATGGAAATAGTGCTTGCCATTGGCGGTCCGCGACTGGCACCGCCGATGGCTGCGCAAACAAGCCTCATCACGCTGCGCTCTGGTCAACCCAGCTCGAACGACGTCACGCCGAACACGCGTTCCATGGAAATAGCAGGCGTTTCCTGTGTGTACATCCTCGCGGTTTCGAACACGCTCGTCATGCCGTGCCGTTCGGCCAACGCAACGGCATCCACGTTGATCTCCGGCACATCGAAGAAAAACACCTCGCCCGCAATGCTCGACGTCAACGCAGAGAACAGACGACCGGCAATCTCGTCGTTATCGGCGAAGAGCGGGCCGATCTTGTAACCCGTCAGGCAACGCCGCAACACGCCGTAGCCCGCCACGCGGCCGTCGCGCACCGCGACTCGCGCCATCGCGCCAGGCTGCGCGAGCCATGCAGCGAGAAAGCGCTCGCGCGCCGCGGGAAAGCACTGCCGATCGTAGTCGCTCAACGATTCGAAGGGCAGCGCCGAAGCATTCAACATGTCTGCATAGTGCTCGCCCTGAGTGGTCTCTTGCGCGACGCCCTGAAAGCGAATGTTGCGATAGGCAAGCTGAAATCCGGACTTCTTATAGTTCGCCTGCTGAGCGACCACGCCGTCCAGACCGATATTGCGGTTGCGCAAATAGTCCATGCCGTGCTGCCAGACACGCATGCCGAAGCCTCGACCGCGAAACGCCTGTTTCACGATATAGAGCCCGATAAAGCCAAAGTCCTCGCCGTACGCGACAGCGGATAGACACGCCACCGGCTCGCCGCGCCATTCGCCGATGAAAAACCCGTCAGGGTCAGCCACACGAAAACAGGCGGCATCGTGCAGACCGGGGTTCCATCCTTCCTGCGCGGCCCATTCGACCGCCAATGCGACGTCCTCGGCCGACATCGTGCGCACGACAAAATCGCCCGGCTCGCTCACGTTCGTCACGATCGTTTCGCCCATTGTTCCTCCAGAATCGCCGCGGCAGCCGTGGCCGCGACCTGACAGCCGAGAACGATATGCGCCTCGGCCGTATCCTCGATGAAATCGTGGCTCACGCCGCCGATGCTCGGCACGAACATCATGCAAGCCGGCATGCAGCGGGCGATGACCTGCGCGTCGTGCGCGGCACCGCTCGGCATGCGGATCCATTGGCCGGGCGCCACCGCGTTGGCGGCGCGGGCGAGATGGTCCGCGAGCGCCGCGTCCATGGTCACCGGTTGCATCGGTTCGTCGATGGTCGTCAGCTCCACGTTCACCGAACCGCGCGCATTGAAGTCACGCACCAGCTCGGCGAGCCGAACTTCCATCGCTTGCAAACGCGCGGCGTTCGCATCGCGGAATTGCAGGTCCATGTCGGCCGCGCCCGGCACGACGCTCAGCGAGCCAGGGTCGAGGTCGATGCGGCCCACTGTCCAGACGGTATCGGCATCCGCGAGTTGCGCGAACGCTTCGTTCATCTGCGGGACAAAGGCGACCAGCGCCGCGCCCGCGTCGCGCCGGATCGCCATGGGCGTCGTGCCGGCATGGTTGCGCTGCCCCGTGAAGCGCAGCCGCAATTCGCGCAGCCCGACGATCGTGGTGACGACCCCGATGGACTTGCCGGCCGCTTCCAGCCGGCCGCCCTGCTCGATATGCGGCTCGAGATAGGCGACCTGCCGGCCCGGCTCGAAGCGCGCACGCGGCCGCCCGGCGAGACCCGCGGTTGCGAGCACGTCGTTAAGACGCTGGCCTTGCCGGTTCGTGGCGTCGCGAATCGACTCGTCGACGCTATCGCCCACGAAGCTGCGGCTGCCGAGCAGGCCGGAGAACGTGCCTTCTTCATCGATCCACGATGCCACGTCCACGGCGAGGTGACTCGTCGCGTCGTTCTCGGCCAACGCGCGCGCAATCTCCAGCCCGTAGATCACGCCCATCGCGCCATCGAGCCAGCCGCCGGTCGGCTGCGTGTCGGTATGAGAGCCGATCACGAGCGCGGGGCCGCTTTTGCGCGAGCGTCCGAATACGGTCCCCACGCCGTCGATCACGGCCTCGAGTCCCGCCTCCGTCATGCGCCCGGCCAGCCATTCGCGCGACGCCAGATCCACCGGCGACAACGCCAGCCGGACAACACCTGGGCCCGTGGCGCCGAAACTGCGCAGCCGCTTGAGATCGGTCAGCAACCGGTCCGGATCGATCTTCACCACGTTCTCATCTCCTTCGATTATCGGTTCATGATGCCTTGTCACATCGACAGATTACACGGCCTAAGCCTTTCCTAAGGTTGGCTCGTTATCATCGCTCGACATCAGTGCGCCGGAGCGGCGCAGATGTCCATCGAGAAACACACTGTATGCAGACACTTGAAGCGTTCAACCAGGCGCTCTTTCTGATGATCAACGCCACGCCATCGACACCCGCGTGGCACATCGACCTCGCGCGTTCAATCGCCGATTACGTCATCTATCTCGTGCCGCTCTGCCTGATCGCCATGTGGCTCTTCGGCGACGAAGGTCAGCGCGAAACCGCCCTGCGCGCATGCTGCGTGACGTTCCTCGCGCTCGGCATCAATCAGCTCATCGGTCTGGCGTGGCCGCATCCGCGGCCGTTCGTGATGGGCATCGGCCATACGTTTCTCGAACACGCGCCGGACCCGTCGTTCCCCAGCGATCACGGGACCATCTTCGCGAGCATCGCACTGAGCTTGCTGCTCGGCGGCGTGCGGCGGTACGGCCTGCTCATTGTACTGTCGGGGCTCGCGGTCGCCTGGGCGCGCATCTTTGTCGGCGTTCACTTTCCGCTCGACATGGCAGGCGCCGTCGTCGTGGCGGGCGTGGCCTTCCTGTTGGTGGCGCCGCTGTGGCGGCTCGCCGGCGCGAGCGTGACGCGCGGACTGGTCGCGCTGTATCGCAAGTTGCTGGCGTGGCCGATCGAACGTGGCTGGCTATCGCTTTAGCCGATGTGTCGACACGCAAGCGCGAGTTCACGCCCACCGCGGCGAGCCGCCATCCCCTATCGGGTCAACGCCCGGAAATCGCTCGGCGACATGTCGTAAGCTCGACGAAACGCGCGAGTGAAATCCGACGCGCTATTGAAGCCGAGGCCATAAGCGATCTCGACGATCGCTTTGTTCCGGTATCGATGCAGATCATCGGCGGCTTCGCGCAGCCTGCGGCTGCGGATGTAGGCGGCCAGCCCGCCTTCGGGCTCGAACAGGCGATAAAGCGTAGACCGGGACAGTCGCGACGCGGCGAGCACGCTGTCGGGCGTCAGATCCATCTGGTCGAGATTGGCATCGATATAACGGCGCGCCGCGGCAAACATGGCGGTGCGAGCAGCGGCGCGCGCATTGCCGCTTAAACCGACCTGCTTCCCGAAGGCCGCCGCGATCAGCAATGCGCAGCTCTGGATGGCGTCGTATGCCGCCTGCCCGCTCATCGTGGGCAAGCTCCGGCTCAGGTCGGCGAGCTGTGCGGGAATCATGCGCGCAAGCGGCGAGTGATAGTCGATCACACTGCCATGAATCGACTCCGCTTCCGGCAAAACGGATTCCACCAGCTCACGCGGCAGGAAAAACGCCTGCACGCGGCAGGCGCTGCGGTCCATGTGCATGGGCTGGTTCATATCGAGCGCGAGAATGCCCGGCGTGGACTGGGTGGCCTTGCGCTTCGGATGCGGTCCGGTGCCGGTTTCGATCGTGCCTTCCACGGCCACGTGGAATACGAACTGGCGCACCGAGTCCGTGGAAATGCGCGCGACGGATCGCGTCTGCGAGACCGGATCGGTACGGCAGTCCATGAATGCCAGATCGGCCACACGGTAGCTGTCGATCAGACCACTGAAGCCATCCGCCAGTTGCCGGCGCGAAATGGGCACATCGAGAAAATGGCCCAGACGGTCGCGCCACGCGGGCAACTGCGCGCGCGGCGCTTCGTGGTGCGTACTAAAGTGGCTATGGATGCAGTTCGCGGGAGCCGCATCTCTCGTCACGGACTCGGTCGTCAAGTTTTCCCCCGCCAGATTCGTTGTCTGCGCATGATAGCCGCACTTCGCGAACATCGCTCGGGGCGGAATTTCAGCTTTGCACGCGCTCAGAAGGTGTCGAAGAACGCCCGCGCCACCACCAGGCAGAACGACGCGACCAGTTGGCCATGATAGGCCCGCAGCACCGCTGACGCCCCGCCATCAGTCGCACCGCCGGCCACGGCCTGACTCGCGACCTCCGCCTTCGCACTCGCGAACTCCCGCTTGATGGACGCATACGGATCGCCGGGCCCGACAACGGGAGAGTCTACATCCAGCACGGACGTGAGCCCCGCGGGCACTTTGGCGTTCTGCCAATACGCCTGCTCGATGCGCGCGTTGAAAAAGAACACCGTGGGATCCGACTCGCCGCCACACATCAAAACGGGCGTAACCGGCAGCCAGTTGCGCAAGTCGTTGCGCTTGAACGCCTGGCGCAAGGGATGCAGCGGATTCGCGGCCGGTTTCATCGCAAGCGTCGGGTTGGGAAACGCACCGTCGGGATTGGCGGCGGCGTCCTCGAGCAGCGTCAGGCGATAGGCGTTGCGCACGAGGTTGGGATTGCCGAATCCCGCGGCAAACAGCGGTGTCAAGGCGGGCGGCGTCAAAGGCGGCGAAGCAGGCGGCGTCATCGAGGCGAACTGCGGCGCGGGCGGCAACTTGCTGAAGAGATGCGCGGACGGCAGTTTGCCCGTGGTGAATAGCGTATTGAGCGGCTGCAGACTCGGCAGCAGCGTTTCGATACCCGGCGCGTAGGCCGCGTCGTAGAAGTCGCCGGGGCGGCGGTAGATATTCTCGTAGGCATGCTGATAACCCGTCACGATCAGCGTCGAGAACAGCGTCGAGCCCAGGTTGACCTCGCCTTCGATGAGTGCGTCGGCGGTAGCGGCGAGTGCGTATGGCCCCGAACCCGGTGCGGACGCTGTCACCTTGACGCCAGCCGCCTGCAGCGCGCGATGCGTTGCCATTGCAACGAAGCCGCCTTGCGAATAGCCGGTGACGAACAGCTTGCCGTTTTCGCGCGGCCTGCTGTCCGGCGCTATTCCGGCTAACGCCACGCGCGCAGCCCGCAACGAGTCGATCATATCGGCGGATTGCTGGTCGGCATTGAGATACGGGTGGTACGGGAGATCGGAGCCGGCGTAGCCCGCGTAGTTGGTCGCCACCACAATGTAGCCTTGCGCCGCATACATGGCCGCCACGCTGATGCCTTCCCCGGCGCCGTCGCCGTTGCCCGGATCCGTTTGCGTGATATCGGCGAGGTTGTAGTTGCGATACGCGGTGGTGCCATGTGCATAGAGCATCAGCGGAAGCGCTCGGCTGCATGCCGCCGAACGCCCCGAAGGGATCATCAACGCACCGCTCGCGTTGGTGGGCTCGCCCGCGCCGCCGATGGTCCCGTAGCGAAAGCTCACGATCTCGATGCCGCACGCGGGCGCGCCGGCAATCTGCACGAGCCGCCGGCCGCCCGCGCTCGACGCCAGCAATTTTGAAAACGCCGCGGCGCTCAGCGTGAGCGTGACGCGGTGATCGAGAAGCTGGCCGCGCGCATGGCACCCTTCGTCGCATCCGGAGTCGGCTTGCGCAGCGGCACTGGCGCCCAACGTGAAACATGTCAGCAGCCCGAGGGCCGCGCTTCGCATTGCTACAGACATGTGAGGCTCCGTCTTGTTGGTATGACGACGAGTGGACGGCCTTGCAGAGTGACAGGAGTATAGGTAAACGGGTCGGCGCGCCGCCAGCCTGACCGCTCTGGAAATGCGGTGGCGCCGGATGTGGTTGAAACCGATATGTCGAACTTCACGAAGACCGACGCGGGACGCGCGGTGACGCTTGAGATGCAGGCGTTGAAACGCGTGGCGCAACCGGATGACATTGGCGGCGCGGTGGCCTTTCTCGCCTCGGATGCTGCTCGCCGGATTATCGGCGAAACGTTGCATGTCGACGGCGGGTCGAAACTCTGAATCCGTAAAAGCGATTCTGTTTGCGATCTCGCCGGGAAGCCTTTCTGGAATGCCGCCCATGCATGGCGGCACGCCCGCGGACTTCACCGGCGCGACCCGACGCGCTCCGCCCCGTTAGCCGGACGTAGCGCGTCTCAAGCGGCGAGCGAGCCGCTTACTTCCACAAGGTGCGGCCGAAAAACGTCAGCGTGCGATCCCAAGCCAATTGCGACCACACCGGATCGAACTGCGTCCTGGCGATACGGCCCGGACCGACCGCCGTTTCGTTCGCGAACGCGTGGTGTGCGAGATAGCGGTGAAACTCGACGTCGACATTCGCGTCTTTCAATTTCCTCTCCAGCGCGTCGACCGTTTCAGACACGAAGAACTCGTCTTGCGTCGCCCAGTGACCGATTAGCGGCGCCTTGATTTTCGAAGCGTCGATATATTCCAGCGGCGGGAAGCCGTACCAGACCACGCCGGCCGACACTTCCGGGATATTGCACAGCGCGAGCAAGGTCAGCGCGCCGCCCATGCAAAAGCCTGTCACGCCGACATTCGTCGCGTGCTGCTTCAGATATTGGACAGCGCCGCGCACATCCTGAGTAGCGGCGTCGCCGAAATTGAGCCCGTCGAGCAGATGGTGGGCTTCTTCCTCTTCCACCGTCGTTTTGCCTCGAAAGAGATCGGGCACCAGCGCCAGATAGCCGGCCTGCGCGAGCCGGTCCGCCACGCCGCGAATCTGGTCGTTGACGCCCCACCACTCCTGAATCACGACGATGGCGGGCGCGCCCTCCAGCTTCTGCGGCTTGGCCAGATAGCCCTGGATCTGCTGGCCGTCGGGCCGGTTAAAGGTGATCATCGAACCTGCTGCCTGTTTCATCAGTTGCTCCTCGAAGTAGACGAAAGCGCTAGCATAGTCCTAGCGAGGCAGGTTCTGCTCGCCCGCTGCCGCGTCCGGCCGGTCGATGCGAACAGCGCGCCGTGCAGCGAAGGAATGTGCCGCTTGGCGCCAGCTTGACCTGGTCGAGTTGCAACGTCGTGAAAGGCCGCTCCGCGTCGTCAATGGAATCCCCGGCCATCAAAAAGGCCGAGCGGCAAGTTGCGCCTCAGGTCTGGAAATACCGCGGCCGGTCGAGGTCGGCGATCAAGCCCGGCTGCTTCGGTTCCCAGTCAAGCAGCTTGCGCGTCTGCTCGCTCGAAGTCGCGGCATCCATTCCGGCAAACAGCGCGAACCAGCCGAAATGGTGGGCCGCCTCATCAACCGATTGCGCGACGACCGGCACGTTCAGGCGTCGGCCGATCACACCGGCGATCTCGTTGAACGGCACACCTTCTTCGGCAATGGCGTGATACCGGCTGCCGGCGGCGCCGCGTTCGAGCGCGAGCCGGTAGACACGTGCGGCGTCGAGCCGGTGCACGGCGGGCCAGCGGTTGAGGCCCTCGCCGACGGTCGCCGAGACGCCCTTTTCGCGCGCGAGAGCGATGAGATGCGGAACGAAAGCATGGTCGCCATCGCCATGCACCGACGGCGGCAGACGAACTACCGACGCACGCACGCCGCGCTCCACCAGCGACGCAGCCGTCGCCTCCGACACGCGAGGATAGGCGTCGGAGCGTGCAACCGGCGCGTCGTCCTCGGTCGCGATGCGGCCCGACGCCAGCAGCGCGACCCCGGACGTGACGAGGAGCGGCCGCTCCGAGCCGACGAGCACGGAGCCGAGCGCTTCGATGGCGCGCCGGTCCAACTCGCAGTTCTCCGCGAATCGGGAGAAGTCGTGGTTGAAGGCCGTATGAATGACACCGTCCGCAGCGGCCGCTCCGGCTTTGAGGCTGTCGAGATCCTCGAGCGAACCGCGCAGGACCTCCGCTCCGGTTCTGGCCAGAGACTCGGCCGCGGCGTCCGAGCGTACCAGGCCGAGCACGGAATGTCCGGCGGCAATGAGTTCGGCAACGACGGCGGAGCCGACGAATCCCGTCGCTCCGGTAACAAAGACGCGCATCGTAAGACCCTCCAGTTGAAAACGAAGGTCGACTATCGGCGGGTTTCCTTCCGAGGTGAAGTAGTGACGTTTTAGGGGTATACGGACTAACAGGCTGCGCCGTTCAGGCGCCAGGCAAGCATCTTGCTAAGCTTACCGAAGGTGGGTCGTGCATCTTCACTGTCGGGAGCGCGGGATGCGTCAGTTAAACCGCTTTGTCTTATTCATGCTGCTGCCGCTCGCCGCGTGCGCGGCGGGGCCGTCGGGCCCCACCGATACCGGCTTTGGGCCGTCACCCGTATTGCCCGCGCCGGAATCGTCGCTGGTTACCACGGTCAATATCGCGCCCGTCCGGCCGAGAACCGCCGACTTTCTCCCGACCGCTCCAAACGGCTTTGTCGTGACGGAATTCGCTCGCGGGCTGACCCACCCGCGCTGGCTCTACCCGTTGCCGAACGGCGACGTGCTCGTGGCGGAAAGCAACGCGCCGCAGCGGCACGACGAAGGCAGCGGCGTATTCGGCTGGATTAGAAAGCAGGTCATGAAGCGCGCGGGAGCGGGCACACCGAGCCCCGACCGTATCGTGCTATTGCGCGATACCAACGGCAGCGGCGTCGCCGATCAACAGACGGTGTTCCTACGTGGCCTGCACTCGCCGTTCGGCATGGCGCTGATCGGCAACCAGCTCTATGTCGCCGACACGGACGCCATTCTGCGCTTCGACTACACGCCCGGCGCCACCCAGATCGACACGCCCGGCGTGAAGGTGGCTGACTTGCCGGCTGGCCCAATCAATCATCACTGGACCAAAAACATCCTGGCCGACCGTTCGGGCAAGCATCTCTATGTGACGGTGGGATCGAACAGCAACGCGGGAGAAAACGGCGCCGAGGCCGAAGCGGACCGCGCACGGATTCTCGAATTCGACGTGGCGTCCGGCCAGATGCGGCCCTTCGCGACCGGCTTGCGCAACCCAAACGGACTGTCCTGGCAGCCGGAGAGCGGCGCGCTGTGGACCGCCGTCAACGAACGGGACGACCTGGGCAACAACCTCGTGCCGGATTACATGACTGCCGTGAAAGACGGTGCGTTTTACGGGTTTCCTTACAGCTATTACGGCCAGCATGTCGACACGCGCGTCAAGCCTCAGCGCCCCGACCTGGTCGCCACGGCAGTCGCACCGGACTATGCGCTCGGCAACCATACGGCATCGCTCGGGCTGGTTTTTTACGACCGGACGCTGTTCGCCGCGCATTACCGCGGCGGTGCCTTTGTCGGTCAGCATGGGTCATGGAATCGCAAGCCGTACAGCGGCTACAAAGTGGTGTTCATCCCATTCGTAAAAGGCCAACCCGCGGGCGCCCCGGAAGATTTCCTGAGCGGCTTTCTGACCGCCGACGGTCACGCCGTGGGCCGGCCAGTCGGTGTCGCGCTGGATAAGCGCGGGGCACTGCTGGTGGCGGACGACGTCGGCAATACGGTCTGGCGCGTGGCCCCGCGCACCGATACCGGCGCGGCAGTTGGCACGTCGCCCGCTCAATGACAGCGGATCCGCCTGCCACTTGCGTGGCATAACAACGGACGATCCACTTCAGTCTGCTCACGCAGATCAGAAGCGCTCCAACACGCCAAGCTGCACACCCTTGACCGGCGCGCCGGGATACGCGACCGGCAGCCCGGTGACGTTGACGCCACGCAGCGTGAAGCTCGCGTCGTCGTGATTCGCCAGATAGGCCGCGCTGAAATAGAACAGCAAAGTACGCGACACGTTGTATTCGAACGCCATGCTGAACTGGTCGGCGCTCGCGCCCGCGCCGGTATAGTCGCGCACGTGCGCATAGCCCAGTGACGCGCGCGCATTCGCAGAAAAGCTGTATTGCGCTGAGAGCGATCCGCCCGCGCCGTGATAGAGCGGCGTGCCGCCATCGCCGTTGAAGAACGCGAGCCACACCCGCACTTTATCGATCGCGTAGGTCGCGCCGCCGAGATTCGCTCGCAGCGCACCCGCGCCGTGCGTCTGCTGACGCGCGTACAACAGCCTGAGGTTGTCGAGCTGGTAGGTGGCGGTGACGTAGTATCCGTCGATACCGTTGCCGTCGTTCTCCGACGGATCGCGCGTGGCCATCATGACCGTCGCGCTGAATCCGCCGACGACCGGCGACAGATACTCGATCGCGTTGCTCGCGTAGGGTGTGATCTTCGACAGGTTGTTCAGCCCGGACGCGATCGTGCCGGCGCCGAACGCATCGAGGTCGCCCTTGAACGGGATATAGATGGGCGAGTATTGCCGGCCGAAGCGCACCTCGCCCCAGGCGTTCCGCGCGCCGATCCACGCCTGTCGGTTGAATAGAACACCGGGAGTCTGAAGCGTGCCGTCGACCGAGCTAAAGCCGTTTTCCAGCGTGAAGAGCAGGTCGGTGCCGTTGCCGAGCGGCTCGCTGCCCCGCAAGCCGACCCGCGAACCGCGATAGGCACCCGAGTCCAGACGTGGGGTCCAGCCGGACCCTGGGTCGGTTACTTCGAGACTCGTGTCCAGCACGCCATACAGCGTAACGGTGCCCCCGCCGCCATCCGAGGCCGCCGCGCACTGCAAGCAAAATAGCAGCCCCGCGCCGCCCATGCCCGCGCGCCAGTCCACACGACGGCTCCAGGCGGCGATCTGCGCGACCGGATCCCACTTTCGTCGCGGCTTGTCGAGTGAAGTTTTCGCGGCGCCGACCAGATGCAGTCCTCCATAGGCACGTCGAACGTGTGTTCCGGGAACGAACTTCTGCCATGTTGAGACTGGACGCTCGCCGCCGAATCACGAGTGGGATGTGAACAGGCATTGAACGGTCCAGCAGCGAACATAACAGACCTGAGCCGGTTTGCAATTTTCAGCGCCCTTAATTCGGAGGGTTCAGGTGCGTCTCTGGGTGAGCAACGCTCAAACGACGGCTGCGAATTCGCGTGCTTCTTTCGCCGACGGCCTATGGACCCGCAACGACCCGCCTTCGTCGCCGGAACCCTGCGGCTGCAAGTTGAACTGGCTGATCGACACTTGCAGCAGCCGCGCCTGTTCGGTCAGCGTCTGCGCCACCGCCGCGGCCTGCTCGACCAGCGCCGCGTTTTGCTGCGTCACGCTATCCATCTGCGCGACGGCGTCGCCGACCTGATTGATACCGGCGCTTTGCTCGGCGGCCGCCGCCGCGATATCGCGCATGACGCCCGACACTTTTGCAATGGCCCCGCGCGCGGAGTGAATCGTCGCGCCGGTTTGCCCGACGAATTCGGCGCCGGTCCCCACCTTGTCCACCGCGCGGCTGATCAACGTGCGGATTTCCTTCGCGGCCGCCGCGCTGCGCTGCGCGAGCGTGCGCACCTCGCCGGCGACCACCGCGAAACCACGCCCCGCATCGCCGGCCCGGGCCGCTTCCACCGCCGCGTTCAGCGCGAGAATATTGGTCTGAAAGGCGATGCCTTCGATGACCGAGATGATCTCCACCATCTTGTGCGACTCCGTCGATATCTCCTGCATCGTCGATACCGCTTGCGCCGCCATTTCGCCGCCGCGATTGACGATCTGCTCCGCGCCGGAGGTCAGTTGGCTCGCTGTCTGAGCGTTCTCCGCCGTCTGTCGCACCATTGCCGTCATCTGCTCCATGCTCGCCGCGGTCTCCTCGAGCGACGCCGCCTGATTCTCCGTGCGCGCCGACAGATCCGAGTTGCCGCCGGCAATCTCGCGCGCGCCTGTCGCCACCTTGTCGGCCGCGCCCTTGATCTGTTCGATCGTGTGGGCCAGCGCGTCGCGCATGCGCTGCATGGTGTAAAGCAGGCTCGAGTCGTCGCCGTGACGGAGGTCGATGGGAATGGCCAGGTTGCCCTGCGTGATTTCGCCGGCCACTTGCGCAACGTAGGCCGGATCGCCGCCGATCGTGCGCTGGATGCTGCGATTGGTCAGCGAGACCAGCGCCGACAGCAGCAGCGCGACGACGGCAAAGATTCCGCCGACGAAATACAGCGACTCCTTGAACGCGGCGTCGATGTCGTCCACGTAAGCGCCCGTCGCGATGATCCAGTCCCACGGCGCGTAACGCACGACGTAGCCGATCTTGCCGACCGCGGCGGCGGGCGGGTTCTGCGGATGCGGAAACACGTAATCGACGAAGCCGCCGTTCGGCGCCTGCGCGACCTTGGCGAATGTGAGGTAGTGGTGACGGCCGTCGGCATCGGCGGTGCCGGCGAGATCCTTGCCGTTCAACGCGGGCTTCATCGCATGCATGACCATGCGCGGTGTCGAATCGATCACGAGGAAGTAGCCGTCCTCGCCGTAACGCATACCGCGCAGCCGTTCGAGCGCCTGCCGGCGGGCGTCCGCTTCGCTGAGCGCGCCGCTTTGCGCCAGCGCCGCATATTCCGTCACGATACTGAGCCCGACATGGGCCACGTTCACCAGATCGTTCTTGCGCTCCTCGATGCGGGTCTGCCGCGACAGCCACGCCGCCGACACCGACACGGCGAGAAGTGCCACGAGGCTGACGACCAGCGGCAGCCAGAGCTTCTGTGTGAAACTGAATCGGACCATGCACGCGCCCCGCATCTGTATCGAATGATCGAGCCGGGTCTCATCATGGCAACACGTGCCGATATCGGAATCGACACGTCGTTGCTTGGATGCGACCACCCGATTCATTTATCGGCAATCGCGTGCATGTTTTGTGTAGAGACAAACCCTTTACGGGGAATGAGCGAGCCTGAGCTACAGCAATGCGTTCGGCCCACAGTTGCCTCAGTGCTTCTCATACTCGTCATGCCGACGCCACCACACCCCCGTTTCGTTACGCCCTTTGGGCGCGCGGTCGAGCCACTGATACATGCCCCACAGCGCGTCCACGCCGCGTCCATAAGTGGAATACGTGTGGTACACCACGCCGTCTTCGAGCACGAACGCGCTCATGCCGGGCCGGTCGAGCGAATACGTCGGCGCGTCGGTCCCGCAGGCGGCCGCGAACTCGACCACGGGCGCCGGCGCCGGTGTCGCATCCATCGCATGGCCGCCACGCTGGAAGTTGTATTCGACGCTTCCTTCGCGTTGCTGCTGCTCGGTGAACGAGACGTTGATATCGAAGTTGAAGTCGCTGCCCGCCGACGACGCCCACGGAAACGTCCATCCCATGCGCCGCTTGTACGCCTGCAGCTTCGCGAGCGGCGCGCGCGATACCGCCGTCATCGCGACATCGTGATTCGCCAGATGGACGACGGAACCGTTGAACCCGTCCGCGACCGCCGAACACGACGGGCAGCCCGCGGTGTAGTCGGGGCCGAACATGAAGTGATAGACGAGCAACTGCGAGCGTCCTCGAAAGAGATCGGCCAGCGAGGCGCTGCCTTCATCGGTCTCGAACCGGTAGGCCTTGTCGATTCGGACCCAGGGCAGCGCCTGCCGCTGCCGGACCAGTTCGTCGCTCTGCCGCGTGAGCGCCTTTTCCGCTTCGAGCAGGTCGAGCCGCGCGGCCAGCCATTCTTCCCGTGTGCCGATGCTGTGTTTCGTCGTCATGCTTGCCTCCTTGCTTCGCTATGCGAAGTGCTGTGAGTTGGTCGTGCTAGATTAGCCCCGGGCTTCGAACGACGGGAGTGACAAGTGTGGCGTGATTCACCTGGACCATGGACTCGCTAATCACGGCGGCGGCGCGCGCGCTCGCCGCGGGCGATCCGCTCGGCGCGCTGAATCGCGTCGCCTTGCGCGACGACGCGCCCGCGCTCGCGTTGCGCGGCATCGCCATGGCGCAGCTCGGCGATCTGGTGCGGGCGAAGGCGCTCGTGCGAAGCGCCGCGCGTGCCTTCGGTGCGCGGGAGCCGGTGGCCCGCGCGCGATGTATCGTCGCCGAGGCCGAGATCGCGCTCGTCTCACGCGATCTGAACTGGCCCACGAAGGCTCTGGAAGCCGCTCGCGCCACGCTCGAAGCGCACGGCGACCGGCTCAACGCCGCTCATGCGCGCTATCTCGCGGTGCGGCGCCTGCTGCTGATCGGACGTCTCGACGAAGCCGAACGCGCGCTCGCCGGGCTCGATCCCACACCGTTCCCACCGTCTTTGAGGACCGCGCACGAACTGGTCGTGGCGGGCGTCGCGCTGCGCCGTCTTCAGACCAAAGCGGCGCGCTCCGCGCTCGAACGAGCCCGGCGCGCAGCGGGTCTCGCGGGTATTCCTGCCCTGACGGCGGAGGTCGACAACGCCGCGCTCGTTCTGAACGCACCCGCGGCGCGGCTGCTCGCGCGTGGCGAGGAACGCCCGTTGCTGCTCGACGAAGTGGAAGCGCTGCTGGCATCGAAGGCATTGATCGTGGACGCGTGCCGTCACGTCGTGCGCGACGCCGGCGCGGTGATCTCGCTCGCCAGCCGTCCGGTGTTGTTCGTGCTCGCAGGCGCGCTGGCCGAAGCATGGCCGGAGGACGTATCGCGCGACGTGCTCGTCGCGCGAGCCTTCAGGGCCAAGGCCGCCGATGAATCGCATCGCGCGCGCCTGCGGGTCGAACTCGGGCGGCTGCGTTCGGTGCTTCGCGCAGTGGCCAGCGTGAGCGCGACGCGGCGTGGGTTCGCGCTGGTGCCGCGGCATGCGCAAGAGGTGGTCGTACTGGCGCGGCCAGTCGAGGACAAGCATGCGCCCGTGCTTGCCTTGCTCGCCGACGGCGAGTCGTGGGCGAGTTCGGCCCTCGCGCTCGCGCTTGGCGCGAGCCAGCGCACCGTGCAGCGAACCCTCGACACGCTCGCGGCGCAAGGCAAGGTGCAGCCTCTCGGCCAAGGGCGGGCGCGTCGCTGGATGACGCCGCCCATGCCCGGATTCACGACGACCTTGTTACTCCCCGCTCCGTTGCCGGTTGATTAGGATGGCAACACGATAACCACGAGGGACAAACCATGAAACGATCAGCCGCGGAAATCATCAACGAGTACGGCCCCTTTGCGGGCATAGAACGCGTGCATGGCGTGACGTACGACGGCCAGCACGTCTGGTTCGCGACGGGCGACGCGTTGAACGCGCTCGACCCGGAGAGCGGCAAGACGGTCCGCTCGATCGACGTCGCCGCGCACGCGGGTACGGCCTTCGACGGCCAGCATCTGTACCAGATCGCCGAGGACCGTATCCAGAAGATCGACCCCACCACTGGCCGTGTGCTCGCCACGATCCCCGCGCCCGGCGGCGGTGCCGACTCGGGACTCGCGTGGGCCGAAGGGACGCTGTGGGTCGGACAGTATCGGGAGCGCAAAATCCATCAAGTCGATCCGGAGACGGGCGCGATTTTGCGCACCATCGAATCCAATCGCTTCGTGACGGGCGTCACGTGGGTAGACGGTGAACTTTGGCACGGCACGTGGGAAGGCGACGAAAGCGAATTGCGGCGAATCGATCCGCGCACCGGCGAAGTTCAGGAGCGGCTCGAGATGCCGTCCGGCGTCAGCGTGTCGGGGCTTGAATCGGACGGCGGCGATCGGTTCTTTTGTGGCGGCGGAAGCAGCGGCAAGGTACGGGCGGTGCGGCGGCCTAAGTGAGGTTGTGAGGTGGGGCCGATTGCAAAATTAAGCCGCAATCGGCACCTACATCAGCCTATTTGCGCTCGCGTCCCGGCAAATCCTGCAACAGATCCATGAACGCCCGCACCTTGGCGCTCAGTAGACGCCGCGAGTTGTACAGCGCCCAGATCTCGACCGGCGGCCCATCCGCCACACCCCAACAAACGAGCCGCCCCGCCGCCACATCCTGCTCGACCAACAACTTGGGCAACAGTGACGCGCCCAGCCCATCGAGCACCGCTTCGCGCACCATCAGCAGCGATGAGAGCCGCAGCACCGGTATCGGCGCAAACGTCCTCACTCCACCTTCCGTGCGCACGCTCCAACTCGCACCCGCCGATGCCGCCACCAGCACGACCGCGGGCACCGCCAACGCGGCAGCGTCGCCGGTGGGCTGAGAAGGTACCGACATCGTGGGCGCCGCGACCATGAGCCGTTCGTCGCCGAGAATGCGCCGCCCCACGAGTTGCTGGTCAGGCGATGGATTGATGCGGATAACCAGGTCGTAGCCGTCCTCCACTGGATCGACGACGCGGTCTTCCGCAATCACTTCGAGCTCGACCTGCGGATAGGCCAACGCAAAACGCGTCGCGATCCGCACCAGCACCACATGCGCGAACACGACCGGCGCGCTGATCCGCAATCGTCCGCGTGGCACCGGCGCGCGCGACGCCACCGCCTCACCCGCCTCCTGAATTTCCGCCATCAAACCCCGCGTGCGCTCGTGCAGCACGAGACCTTCTTCGGTCAGCCGCAGTGTGCGCGAGCCTCGCTCGATCAGCCGCACGCCAAGCGTTTCCTCCAGTTCCGCCACGCGCCGCGACAACGTGGCCTTGGGGCGGTCGAGCGCCCGGCTAGCCGGGCCGAAGCCGCCGTGCAGCGCCACCGCATTGAAATCGGCCAGTGACGTCAAATCCATGATCGTTCCAAATATGAGACGAGGTGTCTGGATTTTTGCACTTTCGCGGTTCAAATGGAACATCTATTGTGTGTCTACGGGCTGACTTCCAGTCCATCCAACCCTCAAGGAGAAAGTCATGGCAATCCTCGTAACCGGCAGTACGGGCGTAGTTGGTAAGCAGGTCCTCGAACATCTGAGCGGCAGCGGCGCGCAAGTTCGCGCGCTGACTCGCACGCCGGAAAAAGCGCAATTCCCGGACAGTGTCACCGCAGTCCAGGGCGACCTGTCCGACGTGGACGGATTGCGCCGCGCGATGAACGGCGTCAGCACGCTGTTCCTGCTCGCACCCAACGCCCCGGACGAACTGACGCAAGCGCTGCAGACCCTGAGCGTGGCGCGCGAAGCCGACGTGAAAGGCGTCGTGTACCTGTCGGTGTTCAAGGGCGCCGAGTATGTCGACGTGCCGCACTTCACCGGCAAGCACACGGTTGAGCGCATGATCGAGCACTGCGATCTGCCCGCCACCGTGTTGCGCCCCGCGTATTTCATCCAGAACGACGTGCGCCAGAAAGAGCCGCTGCTGACGCACGGCGTGTACGGCATGCCGATCGGCGCCAAAGGTATTTCGATGGTCGACGTGCGCGATATCGGCGAGGCCGCCGCGCGCGAACTGCTGCGCCGCGAGCGGGCCGCAAGCCGCTTGCCGCGCGAGACTTATGAGCTGGTCGGGCCTGACGCGATCACGTCGGAAACAGTGGTGTCGATCTGGGCTGAAGCGCTGGGCCGCACCGTGCGCTACGGTGGCGACGATCTCGACGTGCTGGAACAGCGTTTGAAAGCGGCCGCTCCGGGCTGGCTCGCTTACGACATGCGCCTGATGATGAGCCGCTATCAGCAGGACGGCGCGGTCGCATCGCAAGCGCAAATCGATCATCTCGCGACGCTGCTCGGCCGGCAGCCGCGATCTTATCGGGACTTCGCGGTGGATATGGCGGCGGCTTGGGCGAAGGGTTAATGCCCGAGCATATATGCGCCGGCGCGCTGCACGTCTTCAACCGCGCGCGCAAGGCGCTGGACTTGATACGCGAGATTGCCGAAGGCGTAGCGTGCCTGAAAGCGGGGCGTCGTTTCGTGGGATAAAAGGCCCTGCCGAAGCGGGACGTTTTGACAACTTAATCTGCATCTTCGGCGTACAGCCCTTTGTACTTGACTTGTCCGAACATTAAAGCAAATCCAACCGTATCCTGAAGACCTTCATTTACCCCTGCGATTACCAGTGCGGCCGGCGCGCTGCGAATCGCCATGCAGATCAGGTCCGGCTTTACGACTCCCATGAGAAGAATCTCACGGTTTACACCAAGAAGCATGAATGAGCCTGTGCCGCCGAATAGATATCCGGCGGTGCCTTCCACATAGATCGTCCCACCTTCGAGGTTTTCCGGATTACCCGAATTTTCTAAAGCCACCAATAAAAACATCCCTCAAGTTCTGGATTCACCCGGCCGTTTACACGGCATGCGCCGTGTACCACATCATTCACGCTGCATAAAACAACGCTAATTATTTGCCAAAATACCAACCACACTCCTTTCAATTCGTAATGAAAAAGTACATCGCACTCTTTGCCATTGCCGGCGCGCTATTGACGTCAGGCTGCGCGACTGTTTCCACCATGTCGCCGACCACATCGACGAGTTCGGTCGACACCACGAAAAACTCGTACGCGCTAATGACGGTGACGCTCAAGAACGCTTATCACACCAGTTACCAGCCGAGTCCTATCGTCGTGCATATGGAGCGCGGTGCGGCAGACTCGCGGGATGATCGTTTGAATTTCAAATTCGACGATCAAGCCACCACGACGAGCGACATGGGTAATCACTATTTCATTCGCCTCCCGCTCGCGCCGGGCAAATATGTGATGCGCGGCATTACCGGTCAAAGCGGCGTATTCCCATTCCACGGCATGTTCTTTACGCCGCTTCACGAAGTCGTCGAAATCAAACCAAATTCGATCGTGTATCTCGGCCATATCGACGCCACGATCGTCGAACGTAAAGACGGTGAATTGCGCGCGGGACCGGTCATTCCGCTGGTCGATCAGGCGGTGGCCGGTTTCAGCGGCGGGACGTGGGACATCAGCGTGACCGACCAGTTCGACGACGACGTGACGGCATTCAAAAAGGACTTTCCGGCGCTGACCAACGCATCCATCGATCGTGAAGTGCTGCCCGCCTGGGATAAACAGAAAGCCACCCAATGGTGGAATAACCACTAAATTCAAGCTGTAAATTTGAACGGCGCGCGCAGCGCAATCCGCTTGCCTGCGCCCGATTCCAAACAAGCCGATAATCGCATGACCGACAGGATGGAGACGTCACGGTCATGCGCAATCTCGACGAAAACACGATCACGGAAGCGGTTCTGGCGCGCCACGCGCACGCAGGCGACGAGCGGCTGAAAACCGTCGTCACGAGCCTCGTGCGGCATCTGCATGCGTTCGCGCGCGAGGTGAACCTGAGCGAGAACGAATGGGAACAGGGCATTCGTTTCCTCACCGACGTCGGCCATATCACCGACGACAAACGCCAGGAATTCATCCTGCTCTCGGACACGCTCGGCTTGTCGATGCTCGTCACGGCAATGGCCAACCGCAAGCCGCCGGGCTGCACGGAAGCGACGGTCTTCGGGCCGTTCTTCGTCGAAGGCGCGCCCGCCTATCGAAACGGCGACGACGTATCCAACGGCGCACGCGGCGAACCCTGCTTCGTGTCGGGAACCGTCAAGGGCGCGGACGGCGAAGCGGTGGCCAACGCACGCATCGAAGTCTGGCAAGCCGACGCGGACGGCTTCTACGACGTGCAACACGCCGGCAACGACACGCATCGCGCCAGAGGCGTGCTCCATAGTCTCGCCGACGGGCGTTATCACTTCCGTTCCATCGTCGCCGAGCCTTATCCGATTCCGCACGACGGTCCGGTCGGGCGCATGCTCGCAGCGCTCGGCAGGCATCCGTGGCGTCCGGCCCATCTGCATTTCATGATCACTGCGCCGGGCTACGAGCGCCTCGTCACCCACGTGTTCCGCGAAGGCGACCAGTACCTCGATTCGGACGCTGTGTTCGGCGTTCGCTCATCGCTCGTCGCACAGTGGAAGCACCATGAGGCAGGCACGGCGCCGGACGGAACGTCCATGACAACGCCGTTCAGCACGCTCGAATTCGACTTCGTGCTGAACCGATCCACATAACACGAGTCACTTTTCTATCGCAGAAGACGCATTGAGCCCGCGGATCAAAGCCGGTCGTAGAACCGCTCCGCGTCGACAGGCATTCACCTACTCACTTTGATTCCCATGGAAAAACGAGCACTCATCATCGGCGCGAGCGGCATTGTCGGCGGCAATCTGGCAGACCAGTTGCTTTCGAACGGCTGGCAGGTCGCCGGACTCTCGCGCGGCCGCACGCCGGTGTCACCGGCAATCGAATCGATTACGGCCGATCTGCAGTCGGCCGACTCAGTCAGCGAGGCGCTCGCGGGTCAGGCATTCAGCCATGTGTTCCTCACCGCGTGGTCGCGCCAGGCCACGGAGAAAGACAACATTCGCGTGAACGGCGCGATGGTGCGTCACGTCATGGACGCCGTGGGCCCGTCAGGCACGCTCGAACATGCCGCGCTCGTGACAGGCCTCAAGCATTACCTCGGCCCGTTCGAAGCGTATGCGACCGGCTCGGTGCCCATCACACCGTTTCGCGAGGAACAGGGCCGCCAGCCAGTCGACAACTTTTACTATGAGCAGGAAGATCGTTTGTTTGAAGCCGCGCAACGCTACGATTTCAGTTGGAGCGTGCATCGTCCGCATACGATCATCGGCTTCGCGCTCGGCAATGCGATGAACATGGGCGTGACGCTCGCCGTCTACGCGACGCTGTGCAAGCAGACCGGCCAGCCGTTCGTCTTCCCCGGATCGGCGGCGCAATGGAACAGCCTCACCGACATGACCGACGCGCGGCTGCTCGCGCGCCACCTCGAGTGGGCCGCCACGTCCGAGAAGGCGCGCAACGAAGACTTCAACGTGGTCAACGGCGACGTGTTCCGCTGGAAATGGATGTGGTCGCAAATCGCCGGCTACTTCGGGATCGAAGCTGTACCGTTCGATGGCGAAACACGTCCGCTGGAAGGCCGTATGCAGGACGCGGGCAAGGCATGGGCCGATATCGCCGCGCGCTTCGATCTGAAGGAGGCCGACATCGGCAAGCTCGCCTCGTGGTGGCACACCGACGCGGACCTTGGCCGCCCGATGGAAGTGCTCACGGATATGAGCAAGAGCCGGCAGGCAGGCTTCCTCGATTATCAGAGCACGCCCGACGCCTTCTTCGCGCTGTTCGACCGGTTGAAGGCGGAGCGCATCCTGCCCAGCGATACGCGCACGCGGCTAGCGGCCTCGATTGAACAGAGGTGACGCGTGGCTCGCGGCGGCGAGTTCCGAAGCGGCCGCGAGCAGTGTCGAGCCGAGGCTGGCCATGCGTTTTTCGTCGAGCCGCACGAGCGGCCCGGCAATACTGATCACGCCCATGGCGGGATAACCGCGCCGCTGCACGGGCGCGGCCATGGCCGTCATGCCGGGGGCAAAGACTTCATTGATGGTCGCATAGCCTCGTTCGCGCGCGGCGTGCACGAACTTCAGCAGTCCGCTGATCGTGGTCGGCGCGTTGGGACCGTATTGTTTCGGCTGCCCGAAGCCCTGGCGTGATACGAGTTCGAGCGCGCGTTCGTCGGTCATGGTCATCATCCATGCGTGGCCCGTGGCGCTGCACGAGAGGATCGTGTCCATGCCCATGTCCGGGTCGTAGCGCAAGCCCTTCAGCGCACCCTGCGCCTTGGCGACCCACGTCAGCCGGTCGCCGTCCACGATCGCGAGCCGCACCAGTTCGCCGGATGTCTCGGCGAGCCGATCGAGCATCGTCTGCGCAATGTCCACGATGCCGGAGGTCGCGAGAAAACCGAGCCCCAGTCCGACGAGCTTGGTGGTGAGCACGTAATCGCCGTGCTCGCGCAACTGCCGCACATAACCGCATTGCTTCAGATCGACGAGCAGCCGATGGCATGCGCTACGCGGAATATCGAGCTCGTCCGCGATCATTGCGAGCGGCGTTCCCTCCATTTGCGTGGCGAGAAATTCGAGTACCGCGAGGGTGCGCTCCGTAACGCCGGGCATATCGGTCTCCGTTTGCAGGGGTTCGCGCAGGCAGTTTTGCACATTATGGGATCAAATTCCACCCTGGAACGGCATCCCACCCAAGGATGCTAACCTTGGTTCCAAGGCGGCGCGACGCGCATAGCGATTCGAAAGCACCCCGAGTTCATCGATCAGACAAGAGAGCGGGAAACGGTTGGCGGCGCTCATCGCTTGCGACCTGCATCCCGCGCGGCGACGGTTAAGGAGACAACATGATTCAGGAAACGCAACAAGGCACGCATGCCGCGATGCGCACGCGAGCGGTCACGGCGGCGGCCGTCGGCACCGCGCTCGAGTGGTTCGATTTCACGCTTTACGGCGCATTGGCCGCCACGGTTTTGCCCAAACTGTTTTTCCCTTCGATGGACTCGACGTCCGCCCTGCTCGCCTCGCTCGCGACTTTCGGCGTAGGGCTCGCCGCGCGGCCGCTCGGTGCGATCATCTGCGGCCATTTGGGCGACAAGCTCGGGCGACGCAACCTCATGCTCGGCACCGTCACGGTGATGGGTCTCGCGTCGATGCTGATGGGCCTGTTGCCGACCTACGCGAGCATCGGCGTATGGGCGCCGGTCCTGCTGGTGCTGCTGCGCATTCTGCAAGGCTTCGCGCTCGGCGGCGAATCGACCGGCGCGCAATTGATGGCGATCGAACACGCCAGCGCCGACCGGCGCGGCAAGTACTCCGGGCTGCTGGGCCTGTGCTCGCCGCTCAGTCAGATCATGGCCAATGGCGTGCTGCTTCTGCTGTCATCCACGATGTCGGCGCAGGCGTTCGATTCGTACGGCTGGCGCATCCCGTTCGTGCTGAGCTTCGTTCTCGTGATCGTCGGCGTGTATATCCGCTTGCGAGTCAGCGAGACGCCTGCCTTCGTGGCGCTGCGCAAAACGGAAGTCGTACACGTGGGCAGCCCGCTGCGCGATGCATTGCGTCTGCATTGGAGAACCGTTCTGCGCTGGATGCTGTTCTTCTGCGGGCCGGCGGCGATCTTCTACCTGATCGTGGTGTTCTCGCTCAGCTACATCACGAAGACGCTCGCCATCCCGAAGCAAACCGGCTTTCTTCTGCTGATGGGCGCCAATGTCTGCGCGATCGTCGGCGCGCTTGCCGGGGGCATGCTGAGCGACCGGATCGGCCGCAAGAAAGCGCTCGCGATCGGTTCGACCGCGACCTTGCTGATGCTCTTCGTGTACTTCCAGATTCTCGACACCAAAAGCTTTGTACCGATGCTCGCGGCGATGGGCTTCTTCCTCGGCTTCACGCAGTTTCAAAGCGGCATTCAACCGGTCGCGTTCGCCGAAGCGTTCCCGACCAATGTGCGTTACTCCGGCTCCGCGCTCGCCTACACCGGTGCGAACCTGGTGGCGGGCGGTCCGATGCCGGTGCTGGCCGTGTGGCTCTTTGCCGTGTGCAACGGTTCGCCGTGGGGCGTGGTCGCCGTGTGCGTGGTCTTCAACGTGATTTCGCTGGTGATGATCCTGACGGCGCGCGAAACCCTCGGCATCGACATGAACCGCACCGACTCGACGGCGGCCGTCACGGGCGAGGCGGACTTTGCGACGGCGGGCGTGAGCAACAGCCATCGCACGTAATAAACGTGCTCTACAGCGTAACAGTGAATCATCGAATATTTGCAGACAGGCGACCGAACAATGACTGAACTCGTATATGTACTGAATGGCTCGAACCTCAACATGCTCGGCAAGCGTGAGCCGCATCTGTATGGGACGACCACGCTGGCGCAAATCCAGCAACAGGTGGAGGCGCTCGCGGTCCGGCTGGAGCTCGAATGCGAGTTCCGCCAGACCAACAGCGAGGCCACCATGGTCGACTGGCTGCAGGAAGCGTTCGAACGCGACGCCGCGGTGATTATCAATCCGGCGGGCTTTTCGTTCGCGTCGGTGCCGGTCTTCGACGCGGTCAAGCTGATCAAGCGACCGTTGATCGAACTGCACATCACCAACATTCATAAACGCGACGAAACCTATCGCCATTCGCTCATCTCGCGCGCGGCGACCGGCGTGATTTGCGGACTCGGCGCCAACGGCTATCTCATCGCGCTGCAGGCGATGGCGATGGCGCTCGGCAAAAGTCCGAGTTTCGGCTGAAGCTGCGTGCGCGGAGCGGCCAGTACATCGCCCCGCGCGCAACCCCGACGCCCCTTGCCCGCTCGCTCCACCCATCATGCCGTGCCGGCTGCGCACGGCATTTTTTTGCCCCGAAATTCCAGAGAATAGTTTCGAATAAGGGAAAACCCGTATAATCCCTTCCAAGAGGTCAGACAACTAGAGGACATCAGTCGTCAAGACCCTGGCCTGCGCCGGCCGCGCAGCGTCCACCTTGAAAAGCTTTCCCCTCAGATCCGTGAATCCGATTGCCACTGCCCTGCCTTTCCGAAACGCGCTGTTCGCCATGCTCGGCATCGGCCTCGTCAATATGCTGGTCGCACTCGATCAGACGGTCGTCAGCACCGCGCTGCCTTCCATCGTCGCCGAGCTGCACGGCTTCGAGTACTACGCGTGGATCGCCAGCGCGTATCTGCTCGCTTCAGTGGTGACGGTCCCGGTGTTCGGGCGGCTCGGCGACTACTTCGGCCGCAAGCGTTTCGTGCTCGCCGCGGTCATCACGTTCACGGTGGCGTCAGTGCTCTGCGGAGTCGCGAACGACATGCTGTTTCTCGTGATCGCGCGCGGCTTGCAAGGTGTCGGCGGCGGGATGATGGTCGGCACGGCGTTCGCGTCGATTCCCGATTTGTTTCCCGATCCGCGCGCGCGAGTGCGCTGGCAAGTGGTGATGGCCGCCGCGTACGGCATTGGCACCGCGGCGGGACCGTCGCTCGGCGGCTGGATGAGCGAACACTGGGGCTGGCGCTCGACCTTTCTGATCAATTTGCCGGTCGGCGCGGCGGCGCTCTATTTCATCTGGGCGCATCTGCCGAGCTTCCGGCGTCCGCATGAAGGCGAAGTCAAAATCGACTGGCTCGGCGCGGCGCTGGTTGCCGCTGTGCTCGGCGGTCTGCAGGCTTTCATCGAAGCAGTGCCGAAAAGCGGCCTGACCGCCGGCAATCTCACCTTGGCCGTTTGCGTGATCGTGGGCACGGTCGCACTGCTGATCTGCGAGAAGCGCGCCACGCATCCGATCATTCCGCTCGATCTGTTCAAGGACCCGCAACTCGTCACGCTGTTCACGCTCGGCATGCTGTCGGGCTTCGTGATGTTTTCGCTGATCTTCTTCGCGCCGCTGCTGCTGCAAGGCGGCTTCGGACTGTCGCCGCAGCAGGCCGGCCTGCTCGCGACGCCGATCGCCGCCTGTATCGCGCTCGGCAGTCTGCTGAATACGCGCATCGTGATTCACATGAAGAAGCCGACGCAGATCCTGTCGATCGGCTTCGCGCTACTGCTGTTCGCGTCGATCGCGCTGGCGTTTGCGAATCCGGACACACCGCACGTGCGGATCGAATTGCCGATGGCCGCGGTCGGTATCGGTCTCGGTTTCATCCTCAACAATCTGAATGTGTTCGGCCAGGAGATTGCCGGGCGCGAGCGCTTCGGCATCACCACGGCACTGCTGCAATCCACGCGCATGGTTGGCGGGATGCTGGGCACGAGCATTGTCGCGACTGTGGTGCAGCATCACTATCGCGACGTGGTCACGCGCACGATGAGCGTGCTCGGCGAGCCGGCCGCGTCGCAATGGCGGCCTCGCTTCGTCGACCTGCGCATTCTTATCGACGAAGCGTCGCGTCTGAAGCTGATCGCGGATATGAAGCCGTCAGGGCTCGATACGTTCGCGTTGATCGACACGGCGCGCGATGCGCTGGTGCAGTCGATTCATATCGGCGTGTGGCTGACGGCAGTGGCGGCGCTGGCGGCCGCGCTGCTGGTGCAGCGGATCTCGCACGTGGTGTTTCGCAAGAGTTGAAAACGGCGGTCGGCCCCGACCGCCGCTGTAGCTGGCACGTTGCTTACTGCGCACCGAGCTTCCTGATCAGCGCATCGAGTTGCGCGATCTCTTCGTCGGTCAGATCGGTCAGCGGCGCGCGGACCGGACCGGCGTCGTGGCCTACCAGCTTCGCACCCGCCTTCACGATGCTCACCGCGTAACCCGCGCGACGATTCCGGATCGCCAGATACGGCAGGAAGAATTCGTCGAGCAGCCTGCCTTGCGTTGCATGATCGTCCGCAGCGACCGCGCGGTAAAACTCCATCGCCGTCTTCGGAATGAAGTTGAATACCGCCGACGAATACACCGGCACACCCAGCGCCTTATAAGCCGCGGCATAGACTTCCGCGGTCGGCAGCCCGCCGAGATATGAGAAACGGTCGCCGAGACGGCGGCGAATCGTCACCATCGCTTCGATTTCACCCACGCCGTCCTTGAAGCCGATCAGGTTCGGGCAGCGGTCCGCGAGACGCTCGAGCATGTCGGCGTTCAGCTTCGAATTCGCGCGGTTGTACACGATCACGCCGATGTTCGGCACGGACTTGCACACCTGCTCCACGTGCGCCGCGATGCCTTCCTGCGACGCCTCGGTCAGATAATGCGGCATCAGCAAGACGCCGCTTGCGCCGAGACGTTCGGCTTCCTGCGCGTAGTCGATCGCCACGCGGGTCGGGCCGCCCGCGCCCGCGAGAATCGGCACCTTGCCTCTGCAGGTATCGGTCGCCGTGCGGATCACGTTCGTGTAGTCGCTTTTCGTCAGCGAAAAGAATTCACCCGTGCCGCCCGCGGCGAACAGCGCGGTCGCGCCGTAGGGCGCCAGCCATTCGAGACGCGCAGCATAGGTGTCGGCACGGAAATCGCCGTGCGCGTCGAAGTCGGTCACGGGAAAGGACAGCAGCCCTTCGGAAACGATGGCTTTGAGTTCTTGAGGTGAAGTCATGGCGTGAATAGCGTTTAAGGCTTCAAGTGTGGTGAGCGCGCGGTGATGCGCGCCCCATCCGGATCATCGTCGGTTTAGCGCACCAGGCACGGGCGCTTGTTATCGAACTTCCAGTTCGGAATCAGATATTGCATGGCCACGCCGTCGTCGCGCGCGCCCAGGCCGTGCTGCTGATAAAGCGCGTGCGCCTTCTCGATCTCATCCATGTCGAGTTCGATACCGAGCCCCGCGGCCTGCGGCACCTTGACCTTGCCGCCGACGATCCGCAGCGGCTCACGCGTCAGACGCTGACCGTCCTGCCAGATCCAGTGCGTGTCGATTGCGGTGATCTTGCCGGGCGCGGCGGCCGCCACGTGCGTGAACATGGCGAGGGAAATGTCGAAGTGATTGTTCGAGTGCGAACCCCACGTAAGGCCCCAGTCATTGCACATCTGCGCGACGCGCACCGAGCCTTGCATGGTCCAGAAGTGCGGATCGGCAAGCGGAATATCCACGGACTGCAACTGGATCGCGTGGCCCATCTGGCGCCAGTCGGTAGCGATCATGTTGGTCGCCGTCGGCAAGCCGGTCGCGCGGCGGAACTCGGCCATCACCTCGCGGCCCGAATAGCCGTTTTCCGCGCCGCACGGATCTTCCGCATAGGCGAGCACGTCGTGCTGGTCGCGGCACAGGCGCACCGCTTCCGCCAGCGACCAGGCGCCGTTCGGATCGAGCGTCACGCGGGCCTTCGGGAAACGTTCGGCGAGTGCGGTGACGGCTTCGATCTCGGCGTCGCCGGACAGCACGCCGCCTTTGAGCTTGAAATCGTTGAAGCCGTAGCGCGCCTGCGCGGCTTCGGCGAGACGCACGACGGCCTCGGGCGTCATGGCTTCTTCGGTACGCACGCGCTCCCAGTCGTCGCGGCCATCGGCGCCGCTCGCGTATTCCAGGTCGGTCTTCTTGCGATCGCCGATGTAGAACAGATAGCCGAGCATTTCCACTTCGTCGCGTTGCTGGCCTTCGCCGAGCAGCGCGGCGACGGGCACGCCCAAATGCTGGCCGAGCAGATCGAGCAGCGCGGCTTCGAGCGCGGTCACCGCGTGAATGGTGGTGCGCAGATCGAAGGTCTGCAAACCGCGGCCGCCTGCGTCGCGGTCGGCGAATTGCGTGCGCGCCTTGTTCAGAACCGCTTGCAGATTGCCGATCGACTGACCGACGACGAGCGGACGCGCATCGTCGATGGTCTTGCGGATGCTCTCACCGCCCGGCACTTCACCGACGCCGGTATGCCCCGCGCTGTCGCGCAGAATGACGATATTGCGCGTGAAGAACGGGCCATGCGCGCCGCTCAGATTGAGCAACATGCTGTCGCGGCCGGCGACAGGCACGACACGCAGTTCAGTAACGACCGGAGTGGCGTTCGATTCGGAAGGTTTCGTGGACATGATGTTGGACCGGATGAGTTAGTGAGCCGGGCGGCGGAAATCAAGGCGCTGTGCAGTCGCGCTCGACACGGGCACCGGACGGAAACTGGAAAGTGCGTGACGCATGATTGGCGGTTCTGTCAGTCAGTGTAGTCAGTGGACTTCATGCTGGAGCGATTCCGGCAGCACGTCGTGGTTCACGCGCCGGTTGCGGGTCAGGAAACCGGCCGCCGCCGCGATCAACGAAGCCACGGCAAGGCCATACAGGCCGCCGGTAATCGACCCGGTGTGCTGCTGCAAATAGCCGAACGTGGCCGGCGCGAAGAATCCGCCGAGGTTGCCTACCGAGTTGATCAACGCGATCACCGCTGCGGCGACGCGTGCGTCCAGGTAACCTTGCGGGATCGGCCAGAAGAGCGAAGCCGCCGCCTTGAAGCCGATCGCCGAGAAACAGATGGCCACGAACGACAGCACCGGATTGCCCGAAGTCGAAGCGAGCAGCCCACACGCCGCAATGACGAGCGCCACGGCCAGCCACGCCTGCTGGAAGCGCCATTTCGCCGACAACAACGCGAAGCAGTACATCGCGAACATGGCGATGAGCCAGGGAATCGCGTTGAGCATGCCGACCTCGAAGTCGGACAGGCCACCCATTTTGCGGATGATCGTGGGCAGCCAGAAGGTGGCCGCGTAGATGGTCAGTTGAATGGCGAAGTACAGAAAGCAGAACAGCAGAATCTGCGGATCCTTCAGCAGCTTCATGGCCGGCAGATGCGCGCCGCCGTGCGCCTCGCGTTCGGCCTGCTCGGCCGCGATCGACGTCTGCAGCACGTTCTGCTCTTCAGCCGTAAGCCACGAGGCATCGCGAATACGCGACTTCAGCAGCATCCAGCTCATCGCGCACAGCACGATCGAAAAGCCGCCTTCGATGAGAAACATCCATTGCCAGCCGTGCAAACCGAAGCCGCGAATGGACAGCAGACTGCCGGTGACCGGACCGGACAGAACCGATGCGAGCGCGGAGCCGCCGAGAAACACCGCCACCGCCTTGCCGCGCTCCTTCTGCGGCAGCCACTGCGTGAAGTAAAAAACCACGCCGGGAAAGAAGCCGGCCTCGGCGACGCCGAGCAGGAACCGCAGCACATAGAACGAGGTGTCGTTCCAGACGAACGCCATCGCCGCCGCGACCAGCCCCCACGTCCCCATGATGCGGGTGAGCCACGCGCGCGCGCCGTACTTCTGCATCAACACGTTCGAGGGCACCTCGAACAGCGCGTAGCCGATAAAGAACAGACCGCTCCCGAGGCCGTAAGCCGCGGCGCCAATGCCCAGGTCCGTCTGCATGTGGGAATTGACGAAGCCGATGTTTACGCGGTCGATGTAGTTCGCGATGAACATGATCAGAAACAGCGGCAGCACGTGCCGCTTGACCTTGGAGACCGCGGATTCGAGCGGATCGGCGGCGGTGGTGAGAGCAGAGGTCAAGATGGTCTCCAGTTTCGGCCGCTCAGGCGACCTGATCGAGCGCAACGCGGCGCATTCAAAAGGCCGGTCTTCCGTCCCGAAACGCGTGATACGTTGTCTGACGACAGTCTACCGTGCTTTTATTTGCAATTCCAATGCAGTGTTTACCCTGCCAATGTGCCTATACCACCGTACTGGCAACGCACTCAGTCCGAATGAAGACGAATATTTAGAATTTGAACTAGGATGTCTGATGACATAGAAATCACTCCCGCTTTTCATCTGTCATGCCGGGGCCAAACCTCATCTCCGCCAACCATAGCGAACGCGAGGATCAAATCGTGCTGATCCGGACAGGCGCTATGATGGCTATGTCGACGCGTCGCACGACGCCACTCGCACGCAACGTGTGTATTTCCAGCCGAACAATCAACCAGCCACAGAAATGAGCAGCCTAACTGAGAAGGTGGTGGCCACCCTTTCCGATGAAATCCGCCGCGGCACGTTGAGGCCGGGCGACCGCATTCCCACCGAAGTCGCGATGATGAAGCAGCTCTCGGTGAGCCGCTCCGTGGTGCGCGAGGCGATTTCGCGGCTGCAGGCGGCCAAGGTGGTCGAAACGCGTCACGGCATCGGCACCTTCGTGCTGGCACCGGCCACGGAAAAATCCATGCAGTTGCCCGCCGCCGATCTCTCCAGCATGCTGGACGTGATGGCGATCATCGAATTCCGTATCGACGTCGAAGCCGCCTCCGCCGCGCTCGCCGCGGCGCGGCGCACCGACCAGAACCTCAAGCAGATCCGCGGCGCGCTGGAGCGTTTCGAGTCCGAACTCGAGCGCGGCAGCACCGATACGCTCGCGCACGACATCGAGTTTCATCTGCAGATCGCGCGCGCGAGCGGGAATCGCTATTTCTTCGACGTGCTCAGCCAGCTTGGCCGCGCGGTGAGTCCTCGCACGCGGCTCGGCTCCGCGGAGATCGCGGAACTCGACCATATCGAGCATCTGCGCAACGTGCTCAGCGAGCATCAGATGATCTATCGCGCGATCGAACGGCAAGACCCGGACGACGCGCGCGCCGCCATGCGCATGCACCTGAGCAACAGCCGTGAACGGCTGCGCCGCGCTCACGAGTTGAGTAAAGCGGGCGGCTGATTCGCCGTCAGCGGGCGCCCGTCCGCCGCCCTCCTTTCTTCTGGAAAATACAACCGTACTGGTTCAGGTACAGGCCGGGTGGAACGACGCGACCACATGCCTCGCCACTCGTGCAGCATTGTTAGTCTCAGCGGAATAGTGCATTCATATCGAGCCGCTTGATGGGTTTAATACGTTCGTCCATATTTCCCCCATCGCGCGCTTGCTGTCCAACTCCGACGACAACGCGGACCTTGAATCCACTTTGAGATATCCATCATGAAACTCACGGGCAACACTATTTTCATCACCGGCGGCGGTTCGGGCATCGGCCGCGGACTCGCTGAAGCGTTCCACAAACTCGGCAATCAGGTCATCATCGCCGGCCGCCGCAAGGCGAATCTCGAAGAAACGATTGCCGCCAACCCCGGCATGCTGTCGGTCGAACTGGATATCACGGACCCGCAGAGCATTGCCTCGGTCTCGCAACAACTGATCGCGCAGTACCCGTCGCTAAACGTCCTGATCAACAACGCCGGCATCATGCAGATCGACGACCTCAGCAAACCGGTCGACGACGCGCTGATCGTCTCCACGCTCACCACCAACCTGATGGGCCCGATCCGTCTGACAGGCGCGCTAGTCGAGCATCTGAAGCAGCAAGAGGACGCGACTATCATCAACGTGTCGTCGGTACTCGGCTTCGTGCCGATGGCCATCTCCGGCGTCTATTCGTCGACCAAGGCCGCGATCCACTCGTACACGCAATCGCTGCGCTACAAGCTGAAGGACACCTCGGTGCGCGTCGTCGAAATTGCGCCGCCGTGGGTGCAGACGGACTTGCTCGACAGCAAGAACGAACCGCGCGCCATGCCGCTTGCGCCGTTCATCGAACAGACCATGCATGAACTCGGCACGGACGCCGACGAAGCCGTCGTCGAGATCGCCCGCCCCATGCGCAACAACCCCGGTCCGAACGAAGCCGCATTCGTCACGCAGTTCAACGACCAGTTCGCCGGCGTCTAATCCATCGTTGTTTGGTCCGGCCGGAAACAGGCTAGTGCGTTGCCGGCCGGACCCGTCGCGCGCTCTCGCGCAGGTGTTTCCATGACTCAAAATTCCGCAGTATCCAGCGCCGCGCCGATCCGCGTCGGTATCGTCGGCGTGGGCAACTGGGCGCAACACGGGCACGTACGCGTGCTGAGCCTGCTGCCCCAATACGAACTCACCGCCGTGTTCAGCCAGCGTCGCGAGGCGGCCGAGGCCGTCGCCGAACGCTACGGCTTCAAATATGTGGTCGATTCACTTGATGAGTTGGTCAAGCATCCCGAAGTCGATCTGGTCATCGTTCTGACGACGGCGCCGCAGCACGCAGAAGGCGTGCGCGCCGCGATCGCAGCCGGCAAGGACGTCTACTGCGAGTGGCCGCTGACGCCGAGCGTCGCCACCTCGCAGGAACTGATCGATCTGGCGCGCAAGGCCAACGTGCGTCACGTGGTCGGGCTGCAAAGGCGGCTCGCGCCGCACAACCGTTACGTGCGTGATCTGCTCGCACAAGGCTATGTCTGCAAGCTGCGCTCGGTGCGCATTCACGTGAGCATGAATTACTTCCAGGCGCTGCGCTCGCAGTCGCTGCGCTGGACCGTGCCGCCGGAAAACTTCTCGAGCGTGATCGCGATCTACGCGGGCCACTTCCTCGACATGCTGTTCGAAGCGACCGGGTGGCCGCACAGCATTGCCGCGCTCAGCATCAATCAGTTCGAGCAGGTGACGATCGCGCAGACCGGCGAAGTCATGCCGACCACCACGCCCGATCAACTCGTGCTCGCCGGCCGCCTTGCAGACGGCGCGGTACTGTCGGTGCATATCGAAGGCGGCAAGCGCAATGGCTCGGGCGTGCAGATCGACATCACGGGTACGGAAGGCGATCTGCGCATCACGAATCGTTCGGCGTTCGGCAATGTCGGCGACGACTACGTGATCGAAGGCGCGCACGGCGACAACCTGCCGCTCGCGTCGCTGCCCGTGCCCGCGTCGTATGACCAGTTGCCGCCGTCCGATCTGCCATCGGCGGTACTGGAACTCGCCCAGTTGTACGCAGCCTTCGCCGACGACGTCCGCACCGGCAGCCACACCGCGCCGACCTTCGAACATGCGGTGCGTCTGCACAAGCTGCTCGACGCCGCCGTAGAATCATCGGACAGCGGCCGCCATATCGAACTCGATTGACGCGGTCCATTCATCAGCCCCCCGCACTTGTGCATGACACAATGCGGGGCGCCCGTCTTGCCAGAGAACTTCCGACCATGCCGAAACCTTCACACAAAGACACGCTGATCGCCGAAGGCATGCGCGTCATCCACGAATTCGGCTTCAATGGCGCGAGCGTGCGGGACATCGTCAAGGCGGCGGGCGTGCCGCATGGCTCGTTCACGAACCACTTCACGTCGAAGGAAGCATTCGGCCTCGAAGTGATCGAACTGTATTTCGACCGGGCACAGGCCGAGATGCGCGAGACGTTGCTCAACGACGAACTGAAACCGCTATTTCGTCTCAGCAAATACATCGACGTGCATATCCGGCTCATCAGCCAGAACGATTCGCGCAATGGCTGCCTGCTGGGCAATTTCGCCGCCGACTCGAGCGACAGCGAAGCGATCCGCTCGCGGCTCAATGCGATCTTCGCCGAAATCGAAAAGTCCGTTCTGTATTGCCTGCGGGCCGCTGTCACGGCGCGCGAGGTGCGAGCCGATACGAACTGCGAGCAACTCGCCACCTTCATCGTATCGTCGATGCAAGGCGCGTTTCTGCTCGCCAAAGCGCAGCGCGATCCGGCGCCGGTCGTCAATCTGAAGGAAGTGCTGTTTTCCAGCGTTTTGCAGCGGGCCTGACAAGGAGCTCCCGATGACGCCGCCCAATCACGCAGGCCGTCCTGCCGCAGTCGCGGCGCGTTCAACGACGCCGGCTGCTACCGGTGAGAGCGGCGCTTCGCAGGGTGCGATGGACCGGTTCGGTTCGCTCAACGTGTTCGTGCGCGCCGCCGAAACCCGCAGCTTCACTGAAGCGGGCCACCAGTTGGGTATTTCGTCGTCGGCGGTCGGCAAGGCGATCTCGCGGCTCGAAGGACGGCTCGGCGTGCGCCTCTTTCACCGCAGCACGCGCAGCATCGCGTTGACGCCGGAGGGCGCGACCTTTCTGACGCGCTGCCAGCGCATCATCGGAGAAATCGAAGCGGCCGAGACCGAACTGGCGCTCGCCAATTCCGCGCCACGCGGACTGCTGCGCGTCAGTATGCCCATGGTGAGCACGCTGATGATGCCGGTGATCGGCGCGTTTATGAAGGAGTATCCAGATATCACGCTCGATATCGATTTCTCTGATCGCATGGTCGATGTGATCGAGGAAGGGTTTGACGTCGTGGCGCGTACTGGCGATGTGAGCGACTCCACGCTGGTTACGCGCGCGATGGGCACGTACCGGCATGTGATCGTCGGCTCGCCCGCTTACTTCGAGCAGCGCG
This sequence comes from Paraburkholderia sp. RL18-101-BIB-B, assembly GCF_046026985.1. Taxonomy (NCBI): domain Bacteria; kingdom Pseudomonadati; phylum Pseudomonadota; class Betaproteobacteria; order Burkholderiales; family Burkholderiaceae; genus Paraburkholderia; species Paraburkholderia sp. RL18-101-BIB-B. The sequence goes on along the minus strand of NZ_JARESV010000028.1, from coordinate 8,248 downwards.
GTGTGCCTGGCGAACCCGAGCAACTGCGCGACCACGCCTGCCTGCAACATCGTTTTCCGACCACCAACAAACTGCGCCGCTGGCCGCTGAGCCGCGATGGTGAAACGCTGGACATCGACCTTCCAACGGTGGCCATTGCCACCGCCGTCGAGCCGTTGACCATGCTTGCCGAACAGGACCTGGGCCTTGCCTGCGTACCCGACTTCACGATACGCGCACAGCTCGCGCGAGGCTCGCTGGTTGCCGTGCTGCAACCGTACACGGATACGCCTACCGTGTTTCGCGCGCTGTGGCCGTCCGGGCGTCAGATCTCGCCTAAGGCGCGAGTCTTCGTCGATTTTCTGAGCGAGCATCTGTTTCCTGACTCCACTGCGGCGGCACGTGGCGCTGGCCGCGCTTGAGTGGACGATCCGCGCTCGGGACTTTTCACCGCGTATTGCCCTGCACGAAAAAGCCGGCGTATTCATCAACACACTGAACACGCCGGCTTTCACAAGATCTGCTTCGACAAGCAACGAGCTTATGCGCTCACCGCCTCTTCTTCATAAAACGGATAGTCCGTGTAGCCCACTTCCGTGCCGCCGAAAAACGTCGGCCGATCGTACGTATTGAGCGGCAACTTGCGGCGCAACCGCTCCGGCAAATCCGGATTGGCGATGAAATCGCGGCCGAACGCGACGAGATCGGCATCTCCATCAACAAGAATCGCTTCCGCCGAATCGCCCTTAAAACCACCCGCAGCGATGATCGTCCCCGCGTAGTGCTGGCGGATCGTCTGCGCGGCGACCGGGCTCGGATCGCGGCTTTCATCTTCGACATTGCCGGCAATGCGCGGCTCGATCAGGTGCAGATACGCGAGATCGAGCTTGGCCAACTCGGCCGCAACGTAGGTGAAAAGACCGACCGGATCGTTGTCCGACATATCGCCCCACGACCCGCTCGGTCCGAGACGCACGGCGACCTTGTTGCTGCCCCACACGGAAATCACCGCACGGGTGGCCTCCATCAAAAAGCGCGCGCGATTCTCGAACGAGCCACCATAGGCGTCCGTGCGCTTGTTGCTGCCATCTTGCAAGAACTGGTCGAACAGATAGCCGTTCGCAGCGTGCAGTTCGACGCCGTCGAAGCCCGCCTTCACGCCACGTTCTGCCGCCGTGCGAAAACTCTCGACGATCGCCGCAATCTCGTCGATCTCCAGCGCGCGGTTCGGCGTGTTCGGAATCCAGCCGGCCTTGGTATAAGCGACGCCGCCATGCAGCACTTCCGACGGGCCCACCGGCCGGCGTCCTTCGGGCTGCAATTCGGCATTCGACTGACGTCCTGCGTGATAGAGCTGCAGGAAGATCTTGCCGCCTTTCGCGTGCACCGCGTCGGTGACTTCGCGCCAGCCGGCGATCTGACGGTCTTCAAAAAGGCCGGGCGCGCCGAGGTAACCGTTGCCTTCAACAGCGGCAATCGTCGCCTCGCCGATCAGCAATGCGCCTGCGGAAGTGCGCTGCGCGTAATACTCGGCCATCAGAGGACCGGGGCGCGCGCCATCTTCGGCACGCATGCGGGTCAGCGGTGCGAGCACGACGCGGTGTGCGAATTCATAAGGTCCTACTTTGACGGGGGTAAACAGCTTGCTCATGATGTTCTTTTCTCTTGAAGTCGATCCGGTGAATGATTGCCGCCGAGCGCTTCACGGCGCTGTCCGGCGTTGATTGACAATCTATAGGCGCGGCCCGCGCAGAAAAACGGGCCTCCGCTCCGAAGACTTCGGAGCGTGCAGTCCGCAATGCGCCGAAACCCTTGCGCCTGCTGGACTGCACTCCCATCACCGATTGTTTGGATTGCGCGGCGACTGTGTTTCAACAGCGTGCCGGCTACTTGTCGAGCACGTTCTTCAGGCTCGCGTGACGCGTGCTGAACGTCATGATTACGAGCATGCTCAGCACAGCGAGCAAGCCGCCGAAGTGCATCGTCGAGGCGATGCTGAGGTGATCGACCACCGCGCCGCCGGCCAGCGAGCCGAGCGCGATCGAAGTCTGCACGGTGCTGACGAACATCGACGAACCGGCTTCAGGGCGGTCCGGCGAAGTCCATTGCATCCAGATGCTCAGGCTCAGCGGGATCGCGCCGTACGCGATGCCCCACGCCATCACCGCGGCGATCATACCCACACGCGAGATTTGCAGCATCGGCAACGCGAACAAGGTGAGCGCCATCAGCGCGCCCAACATCAGCAGCGAGACCTTCAGATGGCGCGTCACTACAGCGGAAACCGCGAAATTCGCAGCGAAGCCGACCACGCCGAAACCGAGCAACACCGCCGTGACCCACGACGGACCGAACGCCGCATTGCGCTCGAGGAACGGCGCGATGTACGTATAGGCGGCGAAGTGCGCGCCAAACAGCAACCCGACCAGCCACAGACTGCGGCGCACGTTCGAGCGTTGCAGCATGGCGCGGAAGTCGTTCATGCGGATTGCGGCCTTGGGCGGCAGCGACGGCAGAAACACGGCCTGCGCGGCCAACGCGACGGCCGCGAGCACCGAGGTTGCGAGAAACGACATGCGCCACGAACTCAAATCGGCGATCAAGGTGCCGAGCGGCACGCCGATCACCGTCGCCAGCGTGATGCCCATGAAAATCGTCGCGCCGGCGCGGGCCGCCTGGTCCTCGCGCACGAGTTGTCCCGACGCGCCGAGCGCGACGGTCCAGAACCCGCCGAGGCTTGCGCCCAGCAACGCGCGGCCCACCAGCATCACGGCGAAGCTCGGTGCGATCGCGGAGATCACGTTCGACGCGAGCAGCAGCACGGCCAGCAGCAACAGGATCAAACGGCGGTTGATGCGGCCCGCTGCCAGCAGCAACGCCGGCGCCGAGATCGCGGCGATGATGCCCGGCGTCGTCACCATCAGTCCTGCTGTGCCGGGCGTGACGCCGAGATCGTGCGCGATCTGCGGCAACAAGCCGACGGGCATGTACTCCGTGGCGACGAAAGCGAATGAGCCGACCGCGACGGATAAAACCGCGGCCCATGACGGTCCGCGCGTGGCCGCCGCCACGGTCGGCATGAGCGGCGTACCGTCGCTCGCGAGTGCCGGTCTCGCGGACGAGCTGGCAAGTTGATTGGCATCCATGGATGTTTCTCCGATTCAGACATTGAAATTGAGGGCATTGCGTCCTGAACGGAGAGTAGGAGGATCGATGGGGAATGTGGCTCCCCTTCACCGCGACAGACGGGCGACGCGCTATCATCGGAGCGCGACGGATCGCGCGAAGCCGCTCATCCACGTTGCACACACCCGTTGGGGAGGATCTCGACTTGGCGCTCGGCAACATCAACGACATCGCGACCTTCGTCACCGTGGTCAAGGCCGGCAGTTTTACGTCGGCGGGGCAGCAACTCGGGATCACGCGCTCGGCGGTCGGCAAGATCATTGCCCGTCTCGAAGCACGCTTGCAGGTGCGGCTGCTGCATCGAACGCCGCATAGTCTGGGACTCACGGACGACGGCTCCGTGTTTTACGCGCGCTGCACGCAGATTCTCGAAGACCTCGAAGAGACCGAGACGGCCATGGCGGTGCGCAGCGGGACGCCGGCAGGCACGTTACGCATCAGCCTGCCGATTGCGCTCGGTCACCGCCAGGTGTTGCCGATCATCACGTCGTTTCTTGAACGCTGGCCGGCGGTCAGCGCCGAGGTCAGCTTCACGGACCGCTTCGTCGATCTCGTCGACGAGGGGATCGACGTCGCCATCCGCGTCGGCGAACCGAAACCGGACTCGCGGCTCATCGCCCGTACGGTGGCCACGCAAAAGCTGATCACGTGTGCGTCGCCGGCTTATCTGGCGAAGCGCGGCGCGCCGCTCTCGCCGCTCGATCTCGCGCACCACGAGTGCCTGCAATTCGTCAGCCTGGGACGACCGCAACCGTGGCTCTTTGCCGGCGTCGAGCAACAGGTCGTGGAAACCGGCGGCAGATTGAAGATGGACAGCGCCGAGGCTCTAATCGGCGCGGCGGTGAATGGCGTGGGCATCATCAATCTGCCCACCTATCTGGTTGCGAGCGAAATCCGCCAAGGTCGCTTGCAACCGTTGCTGCAATCGTTCGCAGCGCAGGCGCTGCCGATTCGCGCAATCTATCCGACGCGCCGGCACCTGACTCCGAAAGTGCGGCTTTTCATCGATGAGTTGATCGAAGCGTGGCAGCCGGTGCCGCCTTGGGAAGAAGCGGACGCCTGAAGGCGGCCGCATTCGCGTACTACGCGGTCGGCGCCTCGACATCGAGATCCATCAACGACGAACTCAGCGACTTGCCGTGTGCGTCGAGTGCGAGCGAACGCGTCACGCCGCCGCCGAGCGCATTGCCCAGCACGAAGTTGAACGCGGCAATCGCGGGCAGGTCGTAGCGCGCCACCTCGCCCTGCACTACATCACGCAGATGCGCTTTGACCCGCTCCGGCGTCAGCACCGTGCGTAGATGTTCATAGTTCTTCGCGTCATAGCAGATCACCGAGATGTTCAGCGTATTGCCTTTGTCGCCGGTACGCGAATGAGCCAGCTCACGTAATTTCATCTCACGCCTCCACCATCGAGAATGCCGGCGTCACATGCTCGCGCGGCAGTAAAACCGATTGCACCGCGACGACTTCGCGCGCCAACTTCGTGACGCCGCCTCCGCCTGCCGGACCATTGGTGTAAAGCGTCTCCACCTCGTTGCCGATCCGCACCGCTTCCGCGAGCGAGGCCGTGCGCCCCGCCACTCGCGCACGCACCTCATACGGCTCGGCATAACCGGCAGCCGCCGTTTCGCCGTGCAATGCGTTCACGCCGATCAGATCGAAACGCAATTCACGCGTCTGCACGCCGGTCAGCGTGAGCCGTTCCCGCACGATATCGAGCGCGAGCCGCGCGCGCGCCAACGCGCCGGGACCGCCGTACGAAATTTGCCCTTCGCCGATATAACCATCGAAATAAGCAACCGACACCTTCAGCGTATCCGTGCGCGGCGTGCCTCGTCCGCCGCTCACGCGAACGCGATCCGGCGCTTCCTGCGCGACACGCACCTGTGAGAAATCCGCGACCACATCCGGTTGCAGATAGCGCTGCGGGTCATGAATCTCATACAGCAGTTGCTCCTTGCAGGTCGCCTCGGTGACTCGTCCGCCGGCTTGAGCGAGCTTGGTGACGATCACCGCGCCGTCCGGTCCGACTTCGGCAATCGGAAAACCGAGCCTCGCCAGTTCAGGAACATCCTTGAAGCCCGGATCCGCGAAATAGCCGCCGGTGATTTGCCCCGCGCATTCGAGCAGATGGCCGATCACCGTCGCCTGCCCGAGCGTCTGCCAGTCGTCCATGCGCCAGCCGAATTCGTGAATCAGCGGCGCGACGAACAGCGACGGATCGGCCACGCGCCCGGTCAACACAATCTGCGCGCCGGCCGCAAGTGCATCGATGATCGCGCTCGCGCCGAGATACGCATTTGCGGACACGAGCCGATCCTTGTCCGACACACGTTCTCCGGATTCCACGAAGCAGAAATCGCCCTGACGAACGACGTCGAGTACATCGTCGCCGGTGACCGCTGCGATCTTCACCTCGCCAAGCCCGAGCGAGCGCGCGATCTCCGCGGTCTTGCGCGCCGCCGCGAGCGGATTCGCCGCGCCCATGTTCGAAATGATCCGCACGCCGTTGCGCAACGCGGCGGGCAGCACCGCCTTCATGCGCGTTTCGAGCAACGGGTCGTAGCCGAGCTGCGGGTCCTTGCTGCGCGCCTGCTGCGCGATCGCAATCGTGCGCTCCGCGAGGCACTCGAAGACGAGGTAATCGAGCGCGCCGTGTTCCGCCAGTTCGACGGCGGGTTCGATACGGTCGCCGGAATAACCCGCGCCCGCGCCGATGCGCACGGTCCGTTGAGATTGAGTGGCTGTCATGCTGGTCACATCCATTCGGTGAAGCTCACAGTGAGAATATCCCCAGCGCGACGCAGGCGATCGTCATCACGATCGACGCGCCGAACAGCAAGGGGAACGTGAATTTCTGATGGTCGGCGAGATCGATCCCGCACAGGCCGACCACGAGGAAGGTGGCGGGTGTCAGCGGGCTGACCGGAAAGCCGGTGGTCATCTGGCCGAGCAACGCGGCCTGGCCGACGTGCACCGCGGGCACGCCGAGTTGGCCGGCCACTTCGGCGATCACCGGCAGCACGCCGAAATAGAACGAGTCGGGGTCGAACAACATGCTGAGCGGCATCGACAGCAAGCCGAGCGCAACGGGAATATGACTGGCCATCGCGGGCGGCACGAAACCGACCGCCGACTGCGCCATCGCCTTCAGCATGCCGCTGCCTTGCATCACGCCGGTGAACACGCCGGCCGCGAGCAGAATGCCGGCCATCATCAAGGCCGCGCGGGCATGCGCGTCGATCCGTTTGCGCTGCATGTCGACGTTCGGATAGTTCACCATCAGCGCGATGCACAGGCCGACCATGAACATGATCGCCGGCGGAATTTTCTCGCCCATCACGACCATCGTGCCGAGCACAACCAGCGTCAGCACGATGTTGAACCAGAAGTTCTTTGGCCGGCGCAGCGCCTGTTCTTCGGGCGTCAGTTCGCGTTTAGGCATGGGCACCGAACCGCTCGCGGCCGTGAGACCGAGGCGTTTTTCCTCGCGCCGCCCGAGCCAGAACGCCATGCCGAACACGAATACGAGGCCGATCGCCTGCACCGGAATCAACGGATTGAACAGAGCTGAGATCGGCAGATGAAGCGAGGCGGAGGCGCGAATCATCGGCCCCGTCCACGGCAGAAAGTTGATGCCGGCCGCCATCGAAACCGCTGCGGCCAGCACGCGCCGGTCCATCTTCAGCCGATCGTAGAGCGGCAGCATGGCGGGAATCGTGACCAGAAAGCACACGGCGCCGGAGCCGTCCAGATGGATCAGCAGCGCGAGCAGCGTGGTGCCCATCACGATTCGCGTGGGCCGCGTGCCGACCGCGCGCAGAATGCGGTCGATGATCGGATCGAGCGTGCCCGCGTCGGTGATGGTGCCGAAATAAAGAATCGCGAACACGAACATGCCGACGACCGGCGCAAGGCTCTTGAGCCCGTCGATCACGAACTTGCTGGTCTGAAAGCCGAAGCCGCCGATGAGCGACGCCGCAATCGGCACGATGATGAGCGCCACCAGCGGCGACATGCGTTTCGACAGAATCGCGCCGAGCAGCACGACGATGGTAGCGAGCCCCAGTAATGGCAGCATGTGCTTGTCTCCGAGATTGTTTTTTACTGCGATCCAGCGTAAGTTCGAAGCGACTATAAATCAATTGAAATGATTTGATCGCAGCAATTACAAACCATCATGGATCTGAATCTTCGGGACATCCGCGCGTTTATCGCCGTCGCGCAAACGGGCAGCTTCACGCGCGCGGCGACGCGGCTGCATCTCTCGCAACCGGCGTTGACGGTGCAGATTCGCCGCCTCGAAGAAACGGTCGGCATGCGCCTGTTCGACCGCAACAGCCGCAATGTCGCGCTCACGCCGACCGGCCGTGAACTGCTGCCGCTCTTGCAGAAGTCGCTCCATGACATGGAGCACGTGCTGATCGACGCGCGCGCGCTCGGCGAAGGCGCGAGCGGCACCGTGCGGATCGCTTGCTTGCCGACGTTCGCGGCCAGCGTGTTGCCCGAGCTCGTACAGGGCATCAAGAAGGCCGTGCCGCGCGTGAGCTTTCATGTGCGCGACGTGGTCGCCAGCATGGTCAATACGTTGGTGCGCAATGAAGAGGTCGATATCGGGCTGACCGGCGGCCCGCTCGACGACGCCGCTTTCGAGGTGCTGCATGCGGGCATCGACCGGCTGGTTGCCGTGTTCCCGAAGCGGCATGCGCTTGCCCGGCGGCGGCACATCACGCTCGCCGATCTCGCCGCCACGCCGCTCGTGCTGACCGCCCAAGGCACGAGCGTGCGGGCGGTGGTCGACAGCGCTTTCGCGAATGCTCACTGCACGCCCGAGATCGCGTGCGAGCCGACCTACATGATGAGCGCGGTCGCGATGGTGCGCGCGGGACTCGGCGTGACGATCCTGCCGGCGTCGGCCCGTGAAGTCAGAGCGGAGCCCGAACTGATCGTGCGCGCGGTCGACGACCCCGCGTTCACTCGCCCCATCGCTCTCATCAAGAAACGCGGCCGGACACTGCCGCCCGTGACGGAAACCTTCGTTGCGATGCTGATCGAGAAACTCGCCGAAGATTGAACGGCG